>JAADIB010000195.1 GCA_013151565.1 Chlorobiota bacterium | reverse complement strand
TCAGCAGTCTAATAGGATTTTTAATTAAAAATAAACTTGGTAACGATGAGAAATACGAATCATCAGTAATGATGTTTTATATCCTAGGATTGGTGTTCTTGAATATTTTAGTGCTGCCAGGATTGAAAGATCCCTTTGAATCATTATTTGCCAGCACAAGTTATCTTCCTATAAAATTGGTAAATCCGGCATATATATCGCTACCGCAGATCCAGAGTTTTTTATTCACTAATCCTAATGATCCGGGTGAGTACATAAAGTTTGGGGCTGAATTGAAGTCGGCTTTGCTTTCAGCTGGAATACAGCCCTCAACATTTTTAATTGAAGGTAGAGGATTGAATCCATTGCTTCAAAATTTTTGGATGGAAATCCATCCTCCAATTCTTTTCCTCGGGTTTGCGTTTACTGCCGTTCCTTTTTCATTTGCTCTTTCTTCGCTGCTGCGGAATGAATATAAAAGCTGGATCAAATTATCTTTACCCTGGTTATTGTGGGGAATGGCAATTTTAGGAGCCGGCATTATGATTGGCGGCTACTGGGCATACGGCGTTTTGGGCTGGGGAGGTTATTGGGGATGGGACCCTGTGGAAAATTCAAGCTTAGTGCCTTGGATCATCGGTGTTGCTTTAATTCACACTATGTTAATACAAAATAAATATCAGAACGGTAATGGTACTACCAAATATTTAAGAACAAATCTTATTCTAGCTATACTGACTTTTGTATTAGTTATTTACAGTACCTTTTTGACTCGAAGCGGTATTTTATCCGATGCTTCTGTTCATTCATTTGTTGAACCAGGAATGCTAACTTATTCTGCCCTAGCTGTATTTATGGTGGGTTTTATTGCAATTGGTGCAGTTTTCTTGATTAAGAGATGGAGCGATATTTCTAAATTGTCATCACCTATTGAAGGATGGCTTAATAGAGAGAGCGCGCTTTTCTATGGTTCTGCTCTTTTAATTGGAATTGCAATAATAATTACTGTAGGCACATCTTCGCCGATTCTCGGGAGTTCTGTAAAGGTCACATTTTATAATGTAATGACTAAACCATTGGTAATAATAGCGGGACTTATTTTAGGCATTAGCTTATTCCTCGGCTGGGGTAAAACATCCAAAAAAATAATTTTACGTCAAGCTTTGGTTTCTTTTGTAATATCCGTTATTATTTCTTCGCTTTTATTTTACTTCACTGACTTAAGCGGGATACAAAATTATCTTTTCCTTGCAGCAGCCTTTTTCGGACTTACTACTAATTTACTTTTCTTTACTCGAAACATTAGGAACGGAATTACTTTAACCGGAGGTCAGATAGCGCATCTCGGTGCTGCAATTTTACTTATGGGTATTATTCTCAATGGTAACTTGGTTACAAAGTCTCAAGCAGATCTTATTAAAGGAAAGAAAGTTAACATTAACGGATACGATGTAAAATATATCGGTTATACTCCAATTGAAGATGGGAAAAAATTCGCATTCGATGTGGAATTTAGTGATGCTTCCGGTTCTTTCATTGCTTCCCCCGTTATGTACACATCGGATTACAACGGTAACTTAATGAGAGAGCCTGATATTAGGGAAGGATTCGCAAAAGACATTTATATTTCTCCTATGGGCTTTGATGCAGCCGAGGATGGCAGCGGTGAAGAATTTGTAATTAAAAAAGGGGAGACAAAATCTTTTGATGATATTAAAGTTAAATTTGAAGAATTTATCTTTTCTGAAAAAGATATGAGCCATATGACGGAAGGTAAAAATTTCAAGATATTTTCTAAGATCACTTTGGAAAAGAATGGTAAAAAGTTTGAAGCGCTTCCTTTTATGACAAACAACAAAGGAGAAAATGTTTTTGTTGCTGATACAATCAGCGAAGCTGGTGTTATAGTAAATATGGGAAAAATGGACGCATCCGGAAGCGTACTTATTCAATTAAACAAAATTGGTGATAAAATTGTTGAAACTAAACTTGAAACTCTTTCAGCTGAGATTAGTGTTGAACCATTTATTATTTTAGTTTGGATCGGGGTTTTCCTAATAACAATAGGATCGATCATAGCAGGTTATAGAAGGTATTTTTTAATAAAATTATAAGGAGTAATAAAATGAAACAGACAATAAAATTATCAATTGCAGCTGTGGTGATAATGTTTTTTATAGTTAGTAGTGTAACTGCTCAAGACCAGTCTAAGTCAGCAGGGTCTGATCATAAAATGATGAAAAACATGCAGATGAAATGCGACAGCACGATGATGAAAGATCATAAAGCAATGATGAAAGATGGAAAGAAGATGTGTGACGCTTCGATGATGAAAAACATGCAGACGAAATGTGACAGCACGATGATGAAAGATCATAAAGCAATGATGAAAGATGGAAAAAAGATGTGTGACACTTCAATGATGAAAAATATGCAGACGAAATGTGATAGCACAATGATGAAAGATCATAAAGGAATGATGGGTATGATGGATCATGATAAGATGATGAAACAAAATAAAATGGGAGGGAATAACGCTGTTCGTAAAGGTGTCATAGATGTTTCGGAGATTGATAAAAATAAAGATGGGAAAGTTTATCAGGATGTGATGGATTGGAACGTTATTTCGGATAGTCCGGGTGAATGTCCTCTTTGCGGAATGAAGTTAAAGGAAGTAACAGTTGAACAAGCTGTTAAAAATTTAGAGAAAAACGGATTTAAAACAAAATAATATTTTATTCCGGCGGTAATCAGCATATTTCAATTTAACTTGAAACGTCGGCAAATAAATTCAATAAATAAATTTAAAAAAGGAGAATAAAATGAAAACATTCAGAAACAAAATGAAATTGCTTACTGCAGTATTCATTGCGATGTTATTTGGAATAACAAGCATTAATGCTCAGCATGGTAATATGAATCAAAATATGCAGGACGGTATGCAGAAGAACATGCAGAATATGATGCAGAATAATATGCAGCATATGCAGCAGATGACAGAACGCATGAATCAAATGAACTTGCGAATGCAGGGTATGATGCAAGGCATGAATCAGAATATGCAGACGAACCAAGAGCATAATATGCAGAATAACCAACAGCATATGCAGGGTAATCAACAGAATATGATGAACGGGGATCACCAACAAATGATGAATAATCAGCAGGATATGATGAAAAATATGCAAGGAATGTCCGATAATATGAACGGCATGTTAGAACAGATGAACTCAATGATGAAGAATAAAGATATGATGCAGGATGAGCAAATGATGAAAAACATGCAAGAAATGATGGGTAATATGGATGATATGATGAAGAATTATGATAATATGCTGAATTACCTGGAAACAAAACAAAAAAATCCGCAAATTGAAAAATAGGCGGTCAATAATAATGAGAGAAATTAAATTTCTAAAGTTCCTGTTGATTGTATTTGTTATTTCTAATGTTGCTCTGGCGCAGGGAAGTTGGTATTATAGTCCCTCGCTGCAGATGGTGGGATCAGACTTTCAAGACGGCTCAAATCATAATTCCTTTTTCTTATACAATGGATTGAGATATCAGACTCAGAGTTTTTATCTGAGTCTGAGTATCCCCATTGTATTTGGGAACAGTAATACTTTTACCCAACTTGGTCAAACATACATTCCTAATGGAAGCGAAAATAATGATTTTGATCATGGCGGTAATCACACCGGAAATGGCGGGATGAACTCGACCAATATTGGTTTTGGAGATTTATACTTAAACGGTAGTTATAGTGTAATTAAAGAAACAAAAAGTCTTCCAAATTTTTCAATTGATGGGTATGTTAAGTTTCCTACTGCAACTTCAAGTCTTGGAATCGGTACTGGCGAATTCGATACACAAATTGCATTAGGAATAAGAAAATTTGTTGATAGATTTTCTTTCTTTGGACAATTTGGATATTTGTTCATAGGAGATGCCGAGGGAGCTAGTACCACAAATCCATACACGATTAGTTTAGGAGTAGGTTATATGTTTGGTTATGGTAAACATTCAATTTTATTGGCTTATGATTCTTATACTACAATTGTACAAGGATTTTCTTCACCACAGCAATTAGCACTCGGTTATAACTATATGATCAATTACGGGTTATATTTTACAGCAATTGTATCTGCCGGATTGAATAGTTCAACTTCTGACTATACGATTTCAGGGGGCTTAAATTTTGAATTATAAAAAATGAGGATAATCATGTTAAAAGTAAATATCAAATTAATATTTATGATATTAATAGTGGCGTCTGTGCTTTATGCACATGAGGGACACAAAAAGAAAAAGGCAGAAGTAAAACCCGATACACTTACAATTGTTAACGGAGATACAATTGCAATAAACGGAATGGCGACAGAGGAATTTATGGCAGCTCGCCATGCTGAATCTGAAGAGGAAGAATTGGAAGCTGCTGAGGAAGGAGAGGTGCCGGAAGTAACGTTCGGAGCAGTGTTTGAACATATTCATAATAAAGTTATTCACTTTCCAATTGCTCTAACTGTTATCGGACTTTTATTAATGCTTCTTGGTTATAAGGATAACAAGTATGAAGGTGCATTAAAAATAATTATCCCGTTTGCAGCACTTATGACCATTGTAGCTGTCTTTGCGGGTTTATCGCAAGCAGAACCTTTTGAAGGTACAGCGGCTTACGGTCTTGTTGAGACTCATGAACTGCTTGGATTCGGAGTATTAGCTTCACTGATCTTATGGTCGGTTGCTTTGTATGTTGAAAAACTGAAAAAGTTCATTTGGGCTTTTGCAATTTTAACTTTTCTTTTAGTTTCAGCTGCCGGTTTATACGGCGGTATTATTGCACAAGTTAACTAATAATAATTAATATAAAATAACGGAGTTCATCATGATAAAAAAAATAGATGTAAAAGTTAAATATGTTTTAATGAGTATTCTTTTAATTTTAGTGGTTGTTGCCGCTAAGAATAATACTCCAGCGGAAAACTTTAAAAATATGGATAAAATATTGCAAGATGATAACGCATGGAAAGCGCCAGAGTATGCGGACAAACTTGTAAATAGGTTAAAAGATCTCGCCGAAGCTTCTAAAAAAGGAAAAGCAATTTTTGATACCCAATGTGTAATCTGTCATGGAACTGAAGGTAAAGGTGATGGCGTTGCAGGAATGGGACTTACTCCAAGACCGGCAAATTTGACTTCTAAAAAAGTACAAAGTCAATCGGATGGTGCAATTTATTGGAAAATTACAACAGGAAAACCTCCAATGGCTTCATATAAAGGAGCATTTTCAAAAGAACAAAGATGGCAGCTAGTAACTTACATCAGAACCTTAGGAAAAAAAGAATCTAAAAAAAATTGAGGAAACCATGAATAAATTATTAAAAGTATATTTATTATTACTGACTATGTTTTTTATTTCCGGGACACTATTTGCTCAAAATGAAGAAGATTTTGATAAAGAAGATCCAGTGGAAGACCTTGCGAAGGAAGTTAATACCTTAAAACCCGGGTTAAGTAGATTTTTAATGCGCGGTTATGCACATGCCGGTATTGAATTTCTGAAAGATAATACTACGTTTGTCGGAGGTAGTTTTAACCCGATTTTCCTATGGCAGCAGTCAAAGAGGCTTCTCTTTGAATCAGAACTTGAACTTGAGCTAACACAAGACGGGACTGAGTTAGGTTTGGAATATGCTGACATGTCCTACTTCATAAACAAGTATTTAACTGTTAGGATGGGTAAATTCTTGCTTCCTTACGGAACATTTGGAGAAAAGCTACATCCGCGCTGGATAAACAGATTGCCCAGTAATCCTCTGGGCTTTACCCATGAAGGGCAGGTCGGTCCAATGTCCGACCTCGGTGTTGAGATCAGAGGTGCAGTTTATGTAACAAGAAATGCATGGATTAATTATTCCCTCTATGTTGTTAATGGACCAAAACTTAATGACGGTGTAGACGAACCGGAAGAAGGTGGACAGTTACATTATAATAATTATGTAGATAATAACAAGGCTAAATCTATTGGGGGTAGAATAGGGATATTGCCTCTTTATAATTCCTCACTTGAGATAGGACTTTCAGGGCAGTTTGGAAAAGTAGGAACTTCTAAAACAGCATATGAAGATATTGGATCACAACTTTATGCAATTGATTTGAGTTATGTTACACGGTTGGATTTTATGAAGAGTATGCTTGATATTAAAGGGCAATGGAACAGAGTAAGTGTCGATCAGGCTTCTTATTCTGATCCTGAGAATGCAGGACAAAATTATACATTTGAAAATGTAAGTAATGCATATTATGCACAACTGTCAATTAAAACGGCTTTTGTTGATAACGATTTCTTTAACAAACTTGAGTTTGTTGGAAGATATTCAAAACTGGAATTACCGTCAAAAGCTGTTTGGGGCGGTGAAGACACTCAGATTACTGTTGGTATCAATTATTGGTTGGATTGGAGAACTGTTATAAAATTTGCTTATCAAACTCTTGATTCAAGCGGAGCGGATGATGGTCATAGCTCCTTAACCCAAGGGGATGCGTTCTTAATACACTGGTCAATTGGATTTTAAAAACATAATGGAGTTGAAAATGAAATCGAAAAAACATATAATAAATTTGGTTTTAGGAATGTCTTTTGCAACCGCTTTGTTTGTTGTGGGATGTTCTTCTACTGAGAATGCAGCTGTTGCAAAATCTGGTGCTGAACTTTGGGGTGAGAATTGTGTGAGATGTCATAATGCCCCATCACCAACTGCTTTTGGTGATATTCAATGGGAAACTATTGGTCAGCATATGAGGATCCGTGCTAATTTAACAGCTGTGCAAACGGATAAGGTTGTAGAATTTTTAAAGATGGCTAATTAAAAAACATTGTTCTTAAAATAATATTTGTGAAGCCTATAAATTATAGAACGATGCTAATATTATAATTATTCATCTTAATTAACAAAAAATAAAATTATTTAGGAGAAAGTTATGATGAATGGAATGTTTGGCGGCGGAATGTGGTTTAGTTGGTTGTTTTGGATCATATTGATAGTAGTTGTTGTATGGGCGATTATACAGTTTGGTAATAGAAATCAACCGACAAATATTACTAATAATACTGAAAGAGAAACTCCGTTGGATATTTTGAAAAAAAGATATGCAAAGGGAGAAATTACGAAAGAGGAATACGAAAGAATGAAAAATGATTTATCATGATCTTTAAATTATTATAGAAGCCTTTGAATAACTTACTTTAGCATTCTGTTTTGAGTAGTATTGCTCTAATATCTGCTGCTCTTGATGAGATGCCGGATACAACTCTAATTTATTTTGTAAAAATAATTTAGAGCGGGGTTAACTCCAATTCCGAAAGATCTGGGATTAGCTTAAGTGCTATGGAATATGATTACGACCATGTTTAATAATAAGACTAGTTATCTAAGTATTGATATTTTTAAGTAGTATACGAAATATGAAATGGCTTTAAATAAGAAACAAATAAAGAGACTTTACAGAAAGCGCGCATTAAATTATGATTTTACGGCTAATTTATATTATCTCATTGGATTCAGAGAGCAAAAATACAGACATGAATCTGTAGCGATGCTCAATCTCAAACAGGGAGATACTGTTCTTGAAATTGGCTGCGGAACGGGATTGAATTTTCCTATTCTATTTAAAGAAATTGGTAATGACGGTAAAGTAATTGGAATTGATTTAACCGATAAAATGTTAGAGCAGGCTAGAAACCGAGTTCGAAAAAATAAATGGGATAATTTTGAACTTATAAATATTGATGCTTCCGAGTATGTATTTGAAGGAGAGGTTAATGCAGTAATTTCAACTTTTGCACTGACTATGATACCGGAATATGAAAAAATAATTAGAAATATTTCACGCGCTCTTGAACCGGGAAGCAGATTTGTAATTTGCGATTTCAAGAAACCTGAGAAATATCCTGATTGGGTGATAGATCTTGGAGTTTTTATTACCAAACCATTTGGCGTATCACTTGATTTAGGAAATAGAAAACCTTGGAAAAATATGGAAAAGTATTTTTCAAAAGTTGAAGTAAAAGAAATTTTTAGTGGTTTTGCTTACATAGCAGTAGGAATAGTGTAGCAAATTATTTTGATAATTATTAAATGGAGAAATGTTATGCATAAAAATAATACACATAGAGACCCGGTTTGCGGTAAAAAAATGAATCCAAATAAATCTCACGCGAAAATAAAATATGGTGGAGAGATTTACTATTTATGCTGTCCTTTATGTCAATCAGAATTTGAAAAAGAACCGCAAAAATATATTAAGCAAAACTGATTTTAAGTAAGTAATCTGTAAGACAAAACATATTGAAATTATATAATATATTCTAATAATTGTATAATTAAGATATTCTGTTAATGTTGTATATTTACAATACAGGTATTAAGTTTATAAATAAGATAATATAGGGGGAAGTGATGTTACAATTTATAGTCATATTTCTATTTTTTATTGTATCACTCCTGATAATGTGGGGAGCTTTAAAATTCAGTAATTTTGAAGGCGAATCTCACGATGAATGTGAAGATGTAGAGGACTGCGCAGTTAAAAAACTGGGTATTAAAGGTTTGAAGTGTGATCATTAAAAAGTAGTATATTAGATATATCCATTAACTGTTTATATGGAGAAAATGAACAGAAGGAAATTTATTGTCAATTCAGTTTTAACAACCGGTGTAATTCTAACACCAGGTTTACTTCAATCATGTAAAAACGATACAAATGTCGTAGTATCTAAAAGAAACCCTAATTTTAAGCCGGATATCGAAATAAACCTAACCTCGAAATTTGGGAGCGTTCCTATATTACCAGGCAAACCGACTGATGTTTTTAATTTTGATGCTAGCTTAGTAAAGGGAAATCCTTCTAATCTTCAAATTATTCCCGATAGTTATTTAGGTCCGATCATTAGAATAAGAAATGGACAAAAGATCAGGATCAATTATAAAAATATGTTGGATCAGGAATCAATAGTTCACTGGCACGGTTTGCATGTTCCGGAAGAAGTGGATGGACATCCAAGATTTGCTATTGACGAAGGTGAGGAATATGTTTATGAATTTGAAGTTAATAATAGAGCCGGTACTTACTGGTTTCACCCTCACCCGCACGGGAAAACTGGTCCACAAGTTTATTTTGGTTTAGCCGGACTTTTTATTGTGGCAGATAAAGAAGAGGATTCTCTCGATCTTCCAAAAGGGGAGTATGATATCCCATTGGTAATTCAAGACCGCACTTTTGATTCTAACAACCAATTGGTTTATATACAGAATCCAATGGAAAGAATGAATGGATTCCTCGGTAAACAAGTATTAATAA
>JAADIB010000399.1 GCA_013151565.1 Chlorobiota bacterium | reverse complement strand
TAATTGAATGTTTCTATTGGATCTGTAAATTGTTCAAAAATATTTGAATCGGGAATGAGCCTATCTTGCAGAATATTTTGATGATCGGTTTTAGCTCGTTTATCAGTTTGAGATAGCAGCTGTGTGGAAAGTAAAAGCAGCAAAACAATTATTAGCGTTTTCATTTTAACCCCTCATATGTTATTATATTAAGTATATTAAATAATACTTATATCTATAACAATATGGTAACAAACGAAACAACCAAAAGCAATTTATAATTAATAAATTAGTATCTGAATAATTATTCTGAAAAAATCATCTAATCCCAAGCTAATTGAAAGTCTATCATCGGTAAAAACAAATTCCACTCATTTCCATACGGATATTCACCATAAATTAACTTATACCCGAAAGATAATTCTGAGTAGTCACTAAATCTCCAATGAACCATTCCTTTATTCTCGAATGAGAAATTGTAGTCAACATTTGGGATATAAAAAACATCACCATCTACTACATAATTAAATTTACCAATTATTGGACCTTGCATATCCATACCAAAACGAAGTCCATAACCATGATAATATACTGCCAATCTATGGTAAGCCATCGGATAGTCAATTAATGCTCTCTCATCAAGTTCATCAGATTTTGCAGCTAAACTAACCCCAATTTTTCCAGTAACTAAGTGATAACCCAAAATACTCTTAGAGAATAATAATTCATTGTAGAATTCAACCATATGAGGAATGTAAAATTCTGGGGATATGATACCACCAGCTCCTTCCATAGAGAATAAACGTAATAACGGTGTCGGATATATTAAACTATGCCTGGTTGCTATTGCAAATTCAGAGGTTTGATAGTGTGACCACTTCAAGCTAATATTGGGCATTACAAAAAATAGGATTGGGTGCGCGGCTAATTCAACTCTATCCGTAAACCCATATCTTAGTGGATGGAATACTCCAACCTCCCATCTATCTTCAGGCAAATTGTAAGCAGTGCCAATCGACCAGATATTATAGTCGACTTTATCTGATTGCGGATAAATGATAGAAGAATGCATAAGCACCAACAATAATGAATTAACAATTAAACTTACAAATCTGAATGTTTTCATTATTGCACCTCTACTATTGCACTAACAGCGGCATGATCTGAGATAGTTATAACGTTTTTATGAGTGAACGCTGAACCATTTTTCCAATTAATATTTGTGAATAAATAATCGAGTTTTCTATCACAGTCGGAATTTAGCCTTGTAGTATGTGTAAAAAACTTACTTTGATCACTACCATAATCTTGAAGAGATACCGCTGGAGTATATGCATTATATACAGGTTGAAGCCATGTAATCTCCGGTGTATAGTCACTACCTTCTTTATGAAACGGATCATCCCCAGGTTTGTGATAAGACTCATCTGGACACATATCTTCGAAACAATAATCAGTCGAATCAGAATTTGGAGGTAATAAGTTAAAATCACCTCCCAGTACAAAATGATCACCTCTGGAATTAGATTTATTGACTTCTGCCATAAGAACATCAATCTGTTTCATTTTTGAATCATCTGTGGCAAACGCAGAAAGATGAGTGTTGAAAATGAAGAAATTATCTTTCTGCGGTAACGCAATTTTTGCTTTTAATATGCATGGCTGTATGTAAAAGTAATGTGTCAGTGCATCTTGATCTTCTCTTCTTGGCAATTTGATTCGTGTACCTTCCATGAATTTCCACCTTGACAGAATTGCATTCCCCTCTTTAATTCGACCAAGCCCGTCACTAGGGACAAAAGGTGATTTCCATGTATATGCGAAAACGCCATAGTTTAAATGAGTATTATCTAATAACCATTGAACTTGGTCTATATAGGCGGATTTTTTCGAGTTTATATCTACTTCCTGCAGGAGTATTATATCTGGTTTTGTTTGATTGATAATATCTGCCATTCTTTGCAGATTAGGATAAACCTCATCCTTACTCATTATCACTCTGTCACCGCATGAATCTCCAAACCACAGAACACGTCCAATGCCAAACCGAATATTCCAAGTCATTATTTTTAATTCGTTAACTTCAGCGGGTGGAGGCTCAATTTTACTTGAATAATAAAATACTGCATCTTCAATCTCTTCAAATTGTGTTGCAAATGGTTCACATGATAGAAACTGCCCAATCAATATTATCAGCACTACGGTAATTTGTTTAACACCATATTGATTATACATATAAATACCTATTGCTTATTTCATATTCTTATCATAAAAAAATTTTACCAGATAATAATCATGAACTATAAGCACTACGTTATAATAAGTATTACGCTCTTATCTCGAAGTGCATTTACTTAAAAACTATTTTTATTTTCTAAGATCCTAAATAAAAATAATTGGGAATGACACAATTGGATAAGTCCCAAATTTACTTTTTCCTTATCTTGATTTCTTTCTTGTTATTTGTATATTTCCTTTTAGTAATTCTTTTGATTACTTAATTTATCTCATCCTTTGCCGCTTCTGGCTTCAAGACAACTTTTACATAATTATCCATATTAAAATATTTTTGTGCAGCTTTCTGTATCATCTCAGCAGTGAGCGTATTATACAGATCAGGATAACTTAAAATATCAGTCAATTCTCTATTGTAATAATAACTTTTATAAAAGCTATTCAGCCAGTATCTGTTTTCTTTCAAATCAGTTTCGTACTCTCTTAACTGTGTTTCCCTTACTTTAGTCACATATATTTCTTTCGGCGGTTCAAGTTTAAGACTATCTATTTGTTCCATAACCGCTTCGGTTAATTCATCAACTCTTGCCGGATCACATCCCCATGATATATTAATTCGATATTCTTCTCTTGGGATTTTTCCGCCACCGCCGCCAACTCTTACACCATATGTACCGCTCTTATCCTCTCGTAATACTTCCCTCAGCTTAATATTAAGTACATCGATCATAGAGTCAAGCTCAAAATCATTCTCCTTGTTCCATTCAAATGGTCCAGTAAAAACAATACGAACACTGCTTTTTTCTTCCATCCCTTTGTAAACAGTTTTGCTTATCACTCCTTTCGGAGGATATATGCCGACATCTTTCCAGCTTTCAATCCTGTTTAGAACTGGTAAGTTTCCAAGATAAATTTGAATGAGCGGTTTAATATCCTCAACTTTAAAATTACCCACAAAAACAAATCTAAAATCACTCGCATCAGCGAATCTCTCCTTGTAAATTTTTTCAGCTTGCATCATATCGATTTCATCTAATAATTCAGTGCTCCATGGTCTGGTTCTATGATGATACTGAGTCATTGTAACATTCACCGTATCATAATAAGCAGCCTCAGGACTAGCACTTCTGTTTTCCAGATAGCCCTTCATCTTTGTGAGGTACGATTGAAAAGAAGTGCTGTCTATTCTTGGTGAGGTAAAATACAAGTAAATAAGCTGGAACATTGTCTCTACGTCTTTTGTTGATGCGCTGCCGGAAATACCCTCGGTAAAACTTCCTATGAAAGGATTAACACGAACAATTTTACCAGTTAATTTTTTCTGTAATTCTACAGATGTAAATTTTCCCAAACCACTTTCGTTTATTAATGATGTTGCAACATTTGCAGAAACATAATTCTCATCAGCGACAAGTGAAGTGCCCCCAAGACTAAAACCTTTAAATTGAATTTCATCATTTTTGAAATCGGTTGGTTTAAGCAAAACCGTAATACCATTTTTTAATTTTATTTCGGTGGTTTCTATTTCACCAATTTGTCGTTCATCTACAATTGCAACCGGTTCAGGTATTGCAGCAAGCAATGGTTCATCGGAGACTTCATCTATATATTCTGCGATTTTTTTATTATCAACAGATTTAAATATGGCTAGCAATTCTTCTTCAGCGGGAACTTTCACACCTTCCTTTACCGGAATATTAACTGTTATAACGAGATTATCGTCTCGTATATATTTATCTGCTAATTTGTTAACTTCTTCAACAGAAATATTGGGAAGTAGAGTTTTAGTATATTCAAATTCATTTTCTATACCAGGCATTGGTTCATTTTGAAGAAAATGATTCAAACACTCACTTGCATACCTTCTTGAATCAGTTTTATCCTTTTCTGCAAGTGCTTTCTCCATTCTTCTTAAATTTGATACTTTTGCCCTCTCAAATTCCGTTTTCGTAAATCCATGCTGTTTAACTCTTTCCGCTTCAGTGAGTAGTGCCTCCAGACCACGTTCAATCCCGTTCTCTTTAACTCCCGAACCAATAAAATAAACTCCCTTAGATCTCACTATTCTGCCAGTACCTGAATATGCATACAAAAACGGAGGATCGGCTTTTTTGGTTAATTCCTGAAATCTCAGATTGAGCATGCTATTATAGATATTGGTAATGATATACTTTCTGTAATCCCCAATGTTTGTCTCTTCTTCAATATCATGTTTAAAATATAAACTGACTCCGTTTCTGGTTGCTTCGGGATCAGTTGCAATTGCGAACAATGGCTCTTTATGGTCGGGCACCTCATATACAGTTCTTTCCTTGGGATTTTGCTTTGCGGGATTATTGCTGAAATGCTGCTTAATAAGTTTTTGTATCGATTCTTTTTTAAAATCACCAACTGCGATTACTGCCATTAATCCTGGGCGATACCAATCATTGTAAAAGTTTTTAAGCGTTTCATATTCAAAAGTTTCTAGAATTTCTTTCTTCCCTATTGGCAGTCTATTTGCATACTTAGAATCTTTGAATATAATCGGTAATTGTTTATCCAACATTCTCATTTGAGCGCCGCGCCCAAGCCTCCATTCTTCAATGACCACACCCCTCTCTTTATCCACTTCTTCATCTTCAAAGCTGATATTAAATGCCCAATCCTCCAATATATCAAATCCTTTCTCAACCATTTCAGCACTGTCGCTTGGAACTTGCAACATATATACAGTTTGATCGAAACTTGTATAGGCGTTTATTTCCGGACCGAACTGCATTCCAATAGATTCTAGATAATCGATAATTTCGTGTTTCTTAAAATTTTTCGTACCGTTGAATGCCATATGCTCTGCAAGGTGTGCAAGTCCTTGTTGGTTATCTTCTTCAAGTACAGACCCAGCATTTACGGCAAGCCAAAGTATTGCTCTGTTTTCGGGTTTCTTATTCTCTTTGATATAATATTTTAAACCATTATCTAGTTCTCCGATTGTTACATCGGGATTAACTTTAAGCTTTTCCGAATAATCGATTTGAGCTAATACTTGAAGAGAAATAAACAAACAAATTACTATTGAATTAATCAAAGTTTTACTTATAAAATTCATGTCACCTCCTTTTAAATTATTTTATACTTTTCTAAAAACATCTTCATTTTTGTTCTTACAAACTCTTCAAATTTTATTCTGTAAAAGACCATCGGAATAAATAAATTTTCGGGTTATTTTTATTCCAATACTTAATTAATAATTTTTACAGCTGCATATTCGAATTACATTAAATAGAAAGCACTAACAGACAATTTGATAAAATTATTTTAATTAAATGTAAATCCATATAAAAATAGTTGTCACGAAATCGTCATATAAACTCATTTTATTTTATACGTAATAATTCAAAGGAGTGATATCTCAGTATACCTTGGAAGAAACTTAAAAAATTTAGGAAGGACAGTTTAGCACTTTATTTGCAGCGTTTCTCTCAAGTCTGAATTAGTTTTATGATTATAAAGAGAATTTAATGAATGGAATGTTGATTGTCAATATAAATAGCATCTTATTATTTTAAAATGAATCTCCCCGCCGCAAGAGATAGGGGATGCATCCCTTGTCCGCCTTTGGCAGTTTAAATTTTTAGATACTCATCACAAAAAGAAGCTGCGCAATAAAATAAGTTGATAGAATAATCGGTTCGGCTAATGTGAATTTTTTATAAAATTTATTGAACGCTAATACCGTATCGGATATCGCAAAGAGAATTGCACCGGTAAGAATTAAACTTAACCCGTTGCTAAAATAAATACTGTTATTCCAAGCGGAATAAACCATTACGGAAATTACAAGCATATAAATAATAACAGGATATTTCATTCCTCCGAGTTTTGGTAAAAGATATTTTAGAACAATGACCATATAAATCAATATTGGTAAGACGATAGCGCCATAATAACTATTTACGTTTTGGTTGAAAGCCAGGATATACAAAATATGTGCAACCAGAAATGAGTAGAGTCCATTATTGAAATATCTATCGGGATAAAGGAGAAAAAGATCACCAAGAAGTGAAAAGATCAGTCCGGTCATTACTAAGAATGCATAAGCTGAGTACTCTTCCCTTACCTCCAATAACGGTAAGGTAATTATTAAAAGCATGGTCAATGGTTTTGCAATAAAGAATAGTTTTTCTTTTCCGGTTTGTTTGGTAAAAATTGAGAGAACAATTAATAGTAAAGTTACGATTATAAAATATGTTGTTATATTAGTCATATGATACTGTTTTTGCTTCTATATGGTTCACAGAAAATAAATTACTTCTAATAACCAACGGATTTATCCGTTGGAAAGAATACTACAGTTGTTTACCTAAACCAGTTCACTGGTTTAATCAATCTTGATATTATAAGCCCTTAGAAATCCATCATACTCTTCTGTAAAAGATTTAGTTCTATGATGTTCTTCTTGATTTAGAATATACCTAACCAATTTATTCAAATTCGATTCGGATACAGAAAAAGCTGCATATCCAATTGCCCAATTAAATTTATAATCAACGTTGTGATTAATCCAATAAGATGTTCCTCCTTTCAAAAGACGTAAAACATCTTCAATCGTCATATTCGTTGGTAAATTAATTAACGCATGTACATGATCAGAATTTACCTTCATATAAATTCCCTTTTCCTGTGAATAGGTTAATAGATGATTCGAAATCCTTTTTCTAAATTCTTTATCTGAAAGTATTTTCATTCTGTCTTTTGTTCCCCAAATTAAATGGAGCCATAGTTTGGTAAATGATCTAACAGACATTATTCTCTCACTTTTGAAATTTAATAATAAATCTTTAGTGCGATGTACATTTTAGTTCTTTTAAACCAGTGAACTGGTTTTTCTGTTTCCTTTGTTGGTGAATCCCAACGGATAAATCCGTTGGTTAATAAAATAATCCTTCTGTAAAAGATGATGCAAATTTGGGAAAATAGTTTTAGTTAAGATACTCAACATCAATATGGTAATCCCATTTATCGAAGTAGAGGTTACCTCCCTTCCATTCAACCTCTCCCCTTTGAAAATCAACCGTCTCACTACGCGGATAGATCTTAGCCGGATATAGCGGCTGGCTGTAATCACTGTTAACGATAAAATGATAGGCATCATTTCCGCCAAAGAAAAACCATTCAATATTTTCATTGTTAGAATTAACAAGTCCGAATGATTGATCGATTGGTACCCAGCCGATTCCTTCAAAATATGCTTCTCCCCAATCGTGAAGATTCCAGTTCCCTGGATGAAGCATCAGTCCGCTCTCCCATCTCGCTGGGATACCATTATACCGTGCAAGTGTAATGAAGGTCAATGTCTTAATTCCGCAGTCGCCGTGCCCTGTTGATAAGCAGTAATCAGAAATATTTTGAATTGTAGAATACTCACGAGCGCCTGCCCATGGGATATTATCGTTTATCCATTTGTAGATCTTTTTAGCCATAATTACCGGGTTGGTTTCATCTCCGACAATTTTCTTCGACAACTCTTTTACCCTATCTGTAAATACAATGTGAGGAGGACGTTCCGCAGTAAATTTTTTATATAGATCAGAGTCTTTAATATATAACTTTACATCACTACTATTCAATGAGTGCCATTCATTAGCGCCGGTGAATTCAACTGATAATTTAAATTCTGTTGGTTTTCCCTTCTGAGCAATTTTTTCAGAATAGATCGTTCTATGCGCATACTCATCCGGTGATATAACATAATGATCATTATTGATTGAAATCAATTTCACATCTTTCTGTCTCTCCCCTTTTTCTCTTGGGAACGGCAGCCAGCATCGTATTACTTCACCGGGAGGAACAGCATCGGTATCAACAACTAGTGTATAATTTAGACGCATTCTTTTATCTGCAAAGAATGTGGAATTTTTTCTTTCCTTCATAATTTCGGGTAAATAGCTTTCAAGAAAACTATCAAGCTTATCTACTTGGAGACCATCAACTTCAATTTTCTTAGCTTTAGCTTCTTTATTTATTCTGAACAAATTGCTTGCTGCTCTATTAAAGTAGAACTTTTTACCATCTATTATTTTGAATTCCAGCGAACCGTCAGCTTCCCATTTTGAAAGGTCATCATTTACAGCATCAGGATAGTACTTATGCACATAGTTCAAAATATCATCAGCAGTTTTAGTAAAATCTTTCTTTATCCTGTTCATTCGTTCAATTTGGAATTTCATATTATACTTCTCTTCTTCCGAGATATTTTTAGTTGCAACGATTTGCTTGATAAGATTTTCAGCTTTAGTATAATCACCATTTTTAATTAAACTATTTATATCAGGTTTTTCAATTTGACATGATACAAACAATAAAATGAAAAGCGCAATAAACAGCAAAGTTATACTTCGCATTTGAATTATTCCTAAGAAATTAATTTTCTATTTCAATTTAATAACAACTTCTTTGATTGCTCTTATATGATCCGGAGTTGTGCCGCAGCATCCGCCTATAATATTTGCACCGGCAGCAATTAAAGTCGGAGTTAATTCAGCCATTCTTTCCGGTGAATCGGGATAAACAATTTTACCGTCTTCTTCAACCGGCAGTCCGGCATTTGCATGAACCAAAACTGGCAGCACGGTATTAACCTCACGTATTTCCTTCACAATATCGATCATTCCCTCGAAACCGTTTCCACAATTTGTACCGAATATGTCAACCCCGGCATCGGCAAGTGTTTCAGCCATCTGCGAAGGTTTTATTCCCATCATTGAATTATATGAATCGTCCGGTGCTTTATCAAAAGTAAAAGTTGTTATAATTTCCAGTTCAGTGTTATCCTTTACAGCATTGATCGCCTGCAAAGCTTCCTGTGTATCATAAAACGTTTCGATACATATTGCATCCACTCCCCCATCCCTCAAACCCTCAACCTGCACCTTGAAAGAATCATAAAGTTCCTCTTCGGTCACTTCTCCGGTCATTAAAAATTTACCCGTTGGTCCAACAGATCCAAGTACAAATTTATCATCCCCAGCAGCTTCACGAGATATCTCCGCAGCCATTTTATTTAGTTCGTATGTTCTCTCTCCAAGATCATGTGCAAGTTTTATTCTGCTTCCCCCAAAACTGTTGGTTTCTATCATATCAGCCCCGGCGGTAATATAGCTTTTAGCAATTTCCAGAACATCAGCTCTGTGTGTTTCATTCCACAGTTCTGGGCAGTCACCCATTTGAAGTCCTTTTGCATAAAGATAAGTTCCCCATCCACCATCCGATACTAATATTTTATTCTTCTTTAATTGATCGATAATTGATCTCATGATAATTCCTATATTTTCAAAAAGATTATTTTAATAATAACATTTTATTGACTTTTATTGTAGCTGCTTTGCTAAAAAAAATTTAATTTGTAAAAATGAATTTCACTTGATAACTTACCAGCACCTTACGCAAAAACATCTTAATACTAACGTAACGCAAAATAATAAGTGATCTGTCACGATCTTTAAGTCATTGTAAGAATGCAACATACAAACCAGGCTTTACTTGTGTACCTTGGCGTGACTCATAATGTTTTATTTATGAGAGGCTTAATGTCCAGAACTTTATGATTTTTTTAATCCACATACTAAAAGTGTGTGTAAAGTCAAAAACAGATT
>JAADIB010000160.1 GCA_013151565.1 Chlorobiota bacterium | reverse complement strand
GCATATATATCTTCCACTGTAATGTAGTCGCCACCAAAAGCCATGATTTTATTTGCCGGGACAGTTTCTATCCATTCGTGTAGATATCTTTCACTATACGACGGCGATATAACATACAACCAGCACATATCAATGTAGACATTTGGAAAATTTTTAGCCAGAACCGAAAGTTCACCGCCATAGGGATAGCTGCCGTGGAAAAGACAGAACTTAACACCGGGATATTCGTGAAACAAATTATTTAGAAGCGTGGGTTTGGAATTCAAAATATTATTTCCGCTCCCAGTCTGAAGTCCGGTATGAATTTGAAACGGTAGATCATATCTGTCAACTAGATCAAGCAGACGATGCATCATGTAATCTTGTAAAGGTTTAACACTTTCAAAATCCAATGGGGTTTGGGAAGTATCTCTTGACGTTACTCTATAAAAAACATCTTCCGCTTTTTCTTTTGTAACCTTATCATACTTGATGGTTCTGTTGTAAGCTAAGCCAGATTTAACTCCAACCATCTCATAATCCAATCCAGCTTGAAAAGCGCTGTCAAGTGCAGACACGAAATCATCAAGACTTTTTACTTCAATTCCGTATTTTTCTCCTAATTTTTTTATCTCGGGGAAAGTGAACACATAGATAAAATCATCGAACCTCTCAACATGTCTGAATAAATCTTTACCAAACCTTTTATGCCTCCTATCTAAAATACTAATATCAATCTTTGCCTTATCTTTTAATACATGCTTATACCAACCCCATTGCATAGAATCATTTATAGCCTCTGAAAGTTTCCGGTAAGTGTTGTCATTTATATCTGGAATTCCATACAGATCATTTGCAACGATGAGAGGCACTCTTCCATAAGCAGTGGTTCGCGTTACTTCCCAGTAGGGCTTGAACATTTCCCAACGTTCTTTTAAAGAATAACTTGTGTCATTAACTTTTAGAAATACTGACTTCGGCATACCGGCAGAAATTAAATCGTAATTAATATATTGCTGAAATAGATAGATAAAGTCGTAAAGAGAATCTTTCATCACGCCTTCTTCAGTTCTCAAATGCTCATGCGTATCAATGATCCTAATATCATTTACCGCTTTTTCGATCCTTTCTTCAAATCCGGTTTTCGGCATAACTGTTGTCTGTATCTGGGCAATTAATCCTGACTGTATGAATGATCCCAAAAGAATTAACACAAAACCAACAGTACAGACTTTCTTTATCAAAGATTTCATTTGATTATTCTCCCATTGACAAAAGTTACTTCTTTAGCCAATGTTCCTTTATTATCAAAACATTTTGCAATTCTATTGCAGCGGAAACAAAACCAATGTGATTCGGATTTTATTTTTCCATTTCTCCAATATTGCGTCCAAGTAAATTCATCCGGTTTTTCGTAATTTCTCTCCCACAAAAGTTTTCCCTTCGTCATTGGATAGTGCAACAAATGAACCGCGTTTTGTTATTCCACTTGGTTGAAATCCGTCCTTTCGTTGGAAATCACCTGCATATAATAAACGACCGCTTTTAAATCTTATCAAAGCAGGACGCTGCCCTCCGCCTAGACTGGGGAAGATTGATTTCCTTATTTGCCAAGTTCTCCCTTTATCTTTTGAAACTAAAATCAATTTTAGTTTCAATAAATATTATAAGCGGAATTTTAATAGTTGAGGCAGCGGTTTCATTACAAGAACTTAAAACCGTTGTGCAGTATTTAATATTTTTAATCTTCGTATCACTCACTATTACACTTTTATTTTTAGATCAACGATTAAATACTCATGTCTGCATTTCCCAGCGTACTTAATTTTATTCAGAGACTACTTTCTTACATATCATTGGTCGTCTTTTTACCTCTCAAATTTTCATACCATGCATATATTGTTAAATCTTCATGTACTTCTTCATGCGGGAAGAACAAACTTGCTAAGTATCCAACAATAAGAACGATAATATGAGTATAAACACCCAGCATATATTTATGTTGAGTAAAGTTCCAATCCCCTAAGTCAATAAGCGTAGAACCGCCAAACTTCTGTGAAGTTAAAACAGCATATCCAGTGAATATTATACTTGCTATGATACCGATATTAACTCCTTTACGATTAGCGCGTCTCGTGAGTATCCCAAGTAAAAATATTCCAACAATACCGCCCGAAAATATTGAGTATAACCCGAAGACAATGCCAAGCACACCTTTACCGCCGAGAACAACGTAAAGAGATGCTACGATCAAGGCAGCAATACCAGAAAAGAAAACGACAGTCTTACCTACTTTTAATCTTTGTTCATCAGTACTATTCGGTCTGAACCGTTTATAATAATCCTCAACCCCGATTGCCGATATACAGTTAAGATCGGAATCCAAACTTGAAACCGCCGCTGCTATTAGAGCCGAGAGGATTAATCCAACAATCCCTGTTGGTAATTGAGAGACGATAAAATAAGGGAAAACCGCATCCGGTTTTATACCCACCGGTAATGCATCCGCAGATATCTGATAATAAGAATAAAGCGCAGTACCGATGAACATAAATAATGTCCAAACCGGTAAACTAAGGAGAACACCCATCAATGCAGCTCTTACAGCTCCTTTCTCAGTCTTAGCAGTCAGATAACGCTGGATTATTGTCTGGTCTGTTCCGTACTTCTGTATCCCGTAAAATATACCGTTGAGTACCATTACAATAAAAGTTAATTTCGTAAAATCCCAATCATAAGGTCCAAACCCGATTTTATTATGCTCTACAGCTGTGTTAATAATAGCAGCGGGTCCGCCTTTAATACTGAAGAGAATAACGGAAAGAGCTATTAGTCCTCCACCGATAAGCATGAAACCTTGAATAACATCAAGCCAAATAACAGCTTCCATACCTCCTTTAAGAGTTATATAAATAATTGCAAATCCAATGATCCAAATTATAAGATATGTATTAACGCCGGTCATACTTGTTAGAGCAAGTCCCATAAGGAAAAAAACGGATCCCATTTTTGAAAAGTGAGTAAGAGAAAAAGCGAAAGAACTGTAGAACCGTGCGAATGGTCCAAACCGCCTTTCAAAATATTCATAAGCGCTTATACCTATAACTTTTCTATAGAGAGGTACTACAAACCAAACCAATCCGGATAAAACAACTACAACCATGATACCCTGGACTAATAGTATCCAGTTTGATTTAAAACCTTCACCTGGATAGGCAAGAAAAGTTATACTACTTATCAGCGTAGCAAATATTGACATCCCTACTGCCCATGAAGGGATACGTCCGCCGGCAGCATAATAATTTTTCGTACTAGTTTGTCTTTTTGAGAAGTAAACACCAACATAAAGAGATACAACTAGTGAAATTGCTATAACTACGTAGTCCAACCATCCAAGTGTATAACCGTACATTATATTTCCTTGTTCAATTGTTAAAAACGAATTAGTTTATTTTAGATCTTTCCAAACTTGTTAATAAACTTTCAGGTAAAGTGTAACTACCAGGTTTTAGAGTAATACAGAGGTCTGGATTCTCTTCAACTTTCATTCTGATAACACCGGCAGCTATCTGCATCATCGGATAGAACTTTCTGTAATTCAATTTTGATACTATGGAATAAGCTGTTGCCCCACCGTCAATTATCATTTCACTAATAGAAACTTTATTAAAAAGTTCAACAATAAGATCTGCAAATATTTCCCTTAATCTTCTAGAAACTTTCTTATCTCTAACTACAGGCTGATCAATCCCCAATAACACTTTATTGTGAGACTTATATTTATCAATTATTTCATGTAACCAGTTTTCAAATATTTCTTCCGATTTTTCTTTGTTGTAGAATATCTCTTTAGGCATATTTGAAATAAAAATATTTTCACGTTTCAATATTTCCGAACTGATGTCCTTTTTACTATAAGCACTGCCTTGAACTATAAGAAACTTTTTTTCTTTCTCGAAAGAAAAATTAGTTTTAACATTTAC
The DNA here is from genome assembly GCA_013151565.1 of Chlorobiota bacterium. GTDB lineage: Bacteria > Bacteroidota > Ignavibacteria > Ignavibacteriales > Melioribacteraceae > SZUA-22. The sequence continues at coordinate 5,468 of JAADIB010000160.1, read as the reverse complement.
TTTACAATACCCGTGCAATTCAAGAAGTGCACCGAAGAAACCCGAAGCCCCTGCAGTCAAGATATCCTTTGTTACTTTTGAAGCCAACTTTTTCAAATCGCCCAAAGTACCTGCTTCACCAATATAGATGCCGTATTCCTCTATATTTTCATCCGTCGATAATAATTTTATCGGGATATCTCCGTTCACACCTAATAACCCAACTACATCTGCAGACTCAATTGGATATTCCGGATCATCTGCAAAACCGGTTTTATTTAACAGGGTATTATTAATATAATACTTACCATCAACTATTTTTCTACCCAATGCCGGGTTTGAAGTAACAAGCAGAACTTTTTTCTTTAAATTTATATCCAACAACGCTTTAAGTTCGGAAAGAATATGTCCTCTGAAAACCGAATCTGTTTTTTTAAAAAGCCAATCATACTCAATACTCATCAACTCTTTTTTCAACTCTCTCATCTTTTCATATGCTTTTTCGCTACTCATCGATCTTGTATCGGTAGCTATTATCAGAAGGTCGGTATCCGATTCCCGAACCATATCAAGTTCCATTGTAACTTTCAATCCGTATTGAAGTCCAAGACCCGCTATTTCAGCAGCTCCGGTAAAATCATCAGCAATTACAACGATCATAAGATTTAAATTCCTTTTTTTCTTGTTTTACTTAATTTTGCCGCATACTTTATTGCAAGGATCATTGCTTCAAAGCTGGCAATTCCTTTCCCAGCTATTTCCATCGCTGTTCCGTGATCAACGGAAGTGCGAATGATTGGAAGACCTAGCGTTATATTCACACCGCGAACGCTTTTCATTTTCCCGGCAGCTTTATCCCAGTTAAAACCAACAACTTTAAAAGGAATATGCCCTTGATCGTGATACATTGCCACACATCCGTCATACAATCCGCCTATCGCCTTTGAAAAAAGTGTGTCCGAAGGAATCGGACCTTCAGCATCATAGCCGAGTTCTCTTGCTTCTTTAACAGCGGGAATGATTTCTTTCTCTTCTTCATCGCCGAATAGACCGCCATCACTGGCATGAGGATTCAGTCCGGCAACACCTATTTTAGGATGACTTACTCCCAACTGTTTACATGCGCTGTCGATGAGTTCAATCGTGTCAAGAATCCTTTTCTTTTTCACCAGATCACAAGCCATCCGCAGAGGTACATGAGTTGAAACGTGGATTACACGAAGGTTATCCTCAACAAGAAGCATAGCGTATTTCTTTGTATTTGTATAGTGTGCGTAAATTTCAGTATGTCCAGAAAATTTGAATCCGGCGAGATTGATTGATTCTTTATTGATCGGTCCGGTAACAGTAGCATCGATCTCTTCGGCAAGAGCAAGATCAATTACTTTTTTAATATTTTCAAATGCTGCTTTTCCGGCATCAGCAGATATTTCACCAAGTTTGGTTTTCTCATGATCAAAATTATCCATATCCAAAATATCTATCTTCCCGAAACTAAACTCTGCTTGATTCGGCGAATCAATTTTTTGAAGTTCAACATTTATATTCAGCAGATCACGAATTCTCTCAGCCACTTTGAAATCACCAATAAGAATTGGATTACAAATTGAATAGATATCTTCATTAGTAAGAGCTTTGATCGCGATTTCCGGTCCTACACTTACCGGATCGCCCATTGTAATTCCTATTATCGGCAGCTTATTTTTCATTTCATCTTTCAATCAAATTAGGTTATATTTTTCAACGATCTCTTTAGTTTGCATAATGATCTCTCGTGCCTCTTTCTTAGAAGTATTGGTTAACGGTGGAAGAACATGAACGTCACAGAGTTCAACCGATTTCATCATTACTTTTAATGCTGCTAGCGCTTCACTTAGTAATCTATCTTTTTGATATATTGCAGAAATCTCTTCGGTTTGTTTTTGTATAACAGCAGCTTCATCCAGATTGTCGTTAAGTACATTCTGATACAAATCGGAATATATTTTAGCAGAAAAATTTCCCGTACTCGGGACAATACCGTCGGAACCTTTTGCCAAACCTTCAAAACATTTTGTACCCCAACCGATAAGATGAGAAAAATCTTCTCTGTCTTTCCATAATTCAATGGACTTGTCCAACCTTTCCTGATTGTGCTCTGAATCTTTTAAACCGACAATATTTTCATGTCTGCTTAATTGATCAACAATATCCAATGGAATTGACATATGTGTTGTTGCAGTAATGTTGTACACGATTATCGGACCGCCAGCTTTTTCTGCAAGAGTTTCGTAATACTTCATCATATGATAAGGATGCAGGGGATAATAACTTGGTAAATGTGAAGCTACCGCTATGATTCCAGAATCGAAGAATGCTTTTGTATTTTCAATTGTTTCGTTTACACTGTTACTTGCCGCACCAGCATAAACTTTTGTTCTACCGGCAAATTTTTCACATACAAATTTTACGAACTTTCGTTTTTCATCATTAGAAATTGATGCCGCTTCACCTGTTGTTCCTAATATAAAAGGGAACGAATCATTCTCGATAAATTTTTCAATTATTTTTTCAACAGAATCAAGATCTACTTTCCCATCTTCTGTAAAAGGCGTGATCATCGGAACGATAACACCTGCATGTTCTTTAACTTTTTTCATTTCCACCACTTTAATTAAAATGCTTCCAAATAAATAGCTCGTATATCTTCCTTACTCAAAGAGCGAGGATTGTTTACCAGCAGTCTGGTTACTTTAACAGCGCTCTCAGTCATTCTATCAACTGCATCTTTAGGAATATTCAATTTTGAGATCTTCGTTGGAATTCCAAGCGATTCACATAATTCAAATATCCTTTCAACTCCTTTCTCAGCCGTTTCCAAATCACTAGCTTGTTTTTCAACTCCCAAAGCAATAGCAACTTTTGCGTATTTGTCGGGGACTGCAATCATATTGTATCTCATCACATAAGGAAGAAGAACTGCATTGGACAATCCATGCGGTATATGGAATTCACCTCCCAAAGGATAAGACAACGCATGCACCGCTGCAGTATTGACCGAACCCAAACCCAGTCCGCCATATAAAGAACCAAGAGCTACTTTCTCTCTTGCCTCATCGTCCTTACCATCATGAAAAGCTTTAACAAGATTTGCTCCTATTAATTTTATTCCTTCAAGTGCATAAATATCAACAAGAGGATGAGAATTAATATTCGTAAATTCCTCTATACAATGTATCAGTGCATCCATTCCTGTTGCTGCAGTTACTTTTGGCGGTACAGAATGAGTTAAAACCGGATCAATATAAGCAGCGTCAGGAATTAAGAACGGGCTTACGACACCTTTTTTTAAGTTTTCTTCTTCATCGAGTAAGATTGCATTTGGTGAAACTTCGCTTCCAGTACCGGATGTAGTAGGTAAACATGCCAGATAGGTTGTTCGTTGTTTAAGATTTCCAATTCCTATAACCTCTTCGATGCTCTGATCATTGTTAAGTTGTGCAGCAACTAATTTGGCTACATCAAGAGAACTTCCGCCTCCAATACCAACAACAGAATCTGCCTTTACATCTTTTGCATGGTTCAAAACTGTATTGAAAGATTCATAAGTTGGTTCGGCAACAATTGATGTGTCTATAAAAGCCTCTATACCAAGAGATCGTAATTTATGCAGACTTTCATCCAGCGCCGGCAGCATTTCAGGGAATGTGACGATAAAAAGTCTATTCAATTTTTCCCTAGAATAATCCTCGATAAAATTATTTATACTGCCATTACCGAATGTTACTTGATTCGGAAATTTAAGAGTTATTGTTTTCATTTCACTTCTATTTATATTAACTATTCTTTATTTGGGAATTGCATATCCAAGTATTGATAATCTTTGCCTTTAGGCCAATTCTTTTCCGGGAAATACTGCATTTCAGGATTAAAATCTGGATTCAAGGGCATTGTTTGTGCTCCAACATCTTTTAACCATTGATGCAGTTTCCTTCTCATTTTATTTGCCAACTCAGGTTTCTCTTCCGCCAGATTATTACTCTCACTTATATCATCCTTGATATAGTACAAATCGATCTGGTGTTCACCGCCTACAGCAGTGCGTTCGTACCATTCAATAAGCTTATAGTCACCCATCCTTATTGCTCCGGAGGGTTTATATCCCTGACGATGATAGTGAGGATAATGCCAATAGATCGCTTTCCTATCAAGTGACTTAGCTCCTTTGAGAAGAGGTACTAAACTAATGCCGTCAATATTTTTAACACCTGGATGAGCGCCAGCCATATCAGCTAAAGTCGGGAAGAAATCATTAGAAATAACCGGGACCGAGCAAACAGAACCCGGCTTAACAACTCCAGGCCATTTTACAGAAAGAGGGACACGAATACCTCCCTCAAAAACCATGGCTTTGCCTCCACGCAGAGGCGCTTGATCCTGATAGTATTTAAATCCGCCGTTATCCGAGAAAAATATAACAATAGTATTTTTAGTCAGATTCAATTCATCCAGCTTAGCAAGAATTCTACCTATTCCTCTGTCCATCCGTTCGATCATAGCGCCCATAATAGGATTATTGACTTTGTCCTCCGGATGAGGTTTAGTTTTATAATAATTGATCAGATCCTTATGCTCCATAAGCGGACGATGAACAACATGATGCGAAACATATGCAAAAAACGGTTTGTCTTTGTTCTTCTCGATGAACTGCAAAGTTCTATCGGTAATTTCAATTGCATGATGTGCGTCTTTGTTAGGATCCGCATCTGGTTTCGGTTTAACAGTAGCTAATACATCATCAAACCCTTGAGAACCCGGATCACCAGGACGACCTGGTTTATAATTTTTATCCTTGTTTAAATGCCATTTACCAAACATCCCTGTAACATACCCCTGCTTCTTGAGCATTTCTGCAATTGTAACTTCTGCTAGAGGAAGTCCTTGCTGCTGATGCGGAGTTTTCAATCTTGCATAGGGATAACTATTTCCCGGTATGTAATCGGTTAGATGAAGCCTTGCAGGATATTTACCCGTCATAATACTTGCTCTTGCCGGGGAACAAATCGGTGCTGCTGAATATGCATCGGTAAATCTCATACCTTCAGCAGCGATCTTATCAATGTTCGGTGTATCGTAATAATCGGTAATATTGTGATACTTTACTTGGTTCCAGCCAAGGTCATCAGCTAATATGAATACAATATTCGGTTTCTGATTATTTGTAGTCTTATTCTCTTTTTGATCGTTATCTTTATTTGTGGTACAGGAATTCAACGAGAATCCTATTAATAAAAGACTACCTATTATAGCGGCATGTACACTCTGAAAAAATATTTTGCTTATCATAATATTACCAAAGTTTAATTATTTTAAACTATACCAATACACAAATAGATGTGTTTAAGTAACTATATTCTTATTTATTAACCCGATTCTCTCAATATTAATTTTGTTTTTAATACAACTTTCACAGGTGAACGTTTAGGATCAGAAATTCTCTGAAAAAGTAA
>JAADIB010000073.1:12166-14785 GCA_013151565.1 Chlorobiota bacterium | reverse complement strand
AGAACATACGGATGAACACCGAATGTAGTGCCGGAAGAGTAAGCGCCGCTTCTTTTACCTTTAGTTTCGTAAACATCCACCCACCTATTATTGAAAGCGAACTTAACATCTTCAATGTACTGTTTGCCCATTGGGCTAAGCGAATCCATTACAATGCTTTTCCCTTTCTCGTAAGTATATTTCTTTTTAACTGATGGAAACAAAGTTACATAAGCGTCATACGCATGAAAGCTGTCCAGTTTCAAAAACTCCTTTTTGATCTTTGCCCAGCGGTGCAGGGGTTCAAGTCGTTTATTCACTGAGTTAACAAGATTATCATAAACCGACAGCGGAATGTTGTTTGCATCAAGCGCAGCTTCTCTTGTGGATGAATACTTCCTCGTTTGCGCCACAAAATAATCCGACTTCAGATTCCCAGTAAACAACGCTCCAAGAGTGTTCTTATGTTCTATGTATGGTTTGTAATAATTTCTGTAAAACCGTTCTCTATATTCCCTATCCAGCGAATACATCGCAGAAGAATACCTTCCATGAGTGATCTCAATATCATTTCCATCTTCATCTTTTATTACCGGGAATTTGAGATCGGCATTTGTTAACAAACTGAATGTGTTGGAAGCAACTTGAAGCGCCGGTGAAACATTTGCTATTATAACTTCCTGCTCTTCTGATAACGTATGCTCCTTTGTTCTGAAAAGATCATCCAACAAATGTTCGTAAACTTTAAGTTCTGGTTCAACCGTAATGAACTCATCAATTGTTTCACGAGGTATTTGTAAAATTTCCGGTTTAATAAATGCTGACAAAGCCGATATCTTTGATGCAAGCACCATTAGTCTGTCATACATGCCTTGATATTTCTCATTTCCAAGGTCAAGGTCTTTCGCGAGCATGGAATAGAGATGGAGCCTATCCAGTACAATACCAATTTCTTCATCAAACTTCAGACAACTCAACAGATCATTCGCCGATTGATGCAGCTTCCCTTTAAACTCCGAGAGTTGTACCGCTTTTTCACTTAATGCCGAAAAATCATCTTCCCATTTTTCATCGCTTTCAAAAATGTCCTTTAAATTCCACTTATAGGAATTATCTATCTCGTCACGATTTCGCAAACCGCCTAAATTTCCATCTGATGAATAATTGTTTTTCAATGCTGCTCCATATTACTTTGTATTTACAACGGTGTGTTCAATGCTTAACCACACATTCATTTTTCGAATCGGAAAAATAACAACTTTTACAATGAGAAGTTCTTGTTTTAAAAATACCATTTCTCATCGAGTAAACAATCCGCTCCAAATCTTTTTCAAACTCTTTCAACTGATCAGGATAAACTTTAAAGCTCGGAACTTTTCCAGGATCTTCAATAAAAATTAGACTGCATGTAATCTGCTTAACATTCCTTAGTAACTTACTTATGAGAAGTGCATAAAACTTTAGCTGCGGTTTATAGTTCTCTAATTTTTCTTCTGCTGTAAATTTTTGGAGGCTATCGGTTTTGTAATCAAATATCAAAATGTTTTCGCCATCAAAAATCACTTTGTCCAAAATACCATATATGAAATAGTCATTTAACTTTGTGTAAATTTCAAATTCATTACGAAAGTTTTCATACCCCTTTATTCTGCCGTATATCTCGGAAGAATAATAATTCTTCACCGATTCATAAATCGAATTTATTGTTTTATCGTTCTCTTCAGAACTTGATCTTTCATCAAAAGATTTCATCAAGTCGGAAGCTCTATTTTTAATCAAATCTAAAGGAGTCTCTTCTTCCAACAGTTTATGAATAATGCTCCCTTTAACATTGGCGGAAAGTTCATCGGAATCCTCTTTTGAATAATCGACAAAGGAATTATCACTGCTTATTTTTGAATGCAATGCAGAGTACCCCAATTCATAGATCAAATAATACTTAAAGGGACATTGATTGAACACAGCAATTTTTGTAGCGGAAATAATTTCGTTTTTTATCAAATCATGAATGGTTTGTGTTGAGACTACTAAATCGTTCTGCTCATGAGTTTCTTGGTCAACTTCTTCAGTTTTCGGAGCATCAATTTGATTTATAACATGAATTGAAATTGAAATATTCCTCTTGCTTCTTATGAACTTTTCATTCTCTTCCAGCATGAAGTTAACAGTTCCTTCAATATTGAATGTACCGCTGAAGTCATCTATTGACAAGCCTTCTTTTAATAAATGCAAAAATGAACCTTTCGACGGATTCAACTCACCGTCTTTATTCCTTTTGATGCTCGCCGTAACGAATAAGGAATTCTCCGCTCTTGTTACTCCAACATAAAGCAGTCTTTTTAATTCTGCAATCGATTTTTTCTTAGTGATATAATTGTAAATACTGACTATCGGAGCAGAATGATATTGAGAAAAGTAATCATTGTTAAGTGGGGTTCTTGTTAATATTCCAAACCTTTTATCGACGCTTATTCCTTTCGATTTTACCTTATCATCTATCCCTACACCGTTAGCATCAATCAAAAATACAATTGGAAATTCCAACCCTTTTGAAGCATGGATTGTCATTAGTTTTACAGCATTATCAGTTGACAGTAACGCCGCTTGGCTTTCATCCTCGGTTGAGTTGATCGCATCTTC
>JAADIB010000073.1:0-12146 GCA_013151565.1 Chlorobiota bacterium | reverse complement strand
AAGAGTTCTTAGACCTTGTTTGCTAAAATCATTTGCAGCGGTTATCAATTTTTCGATATTCGAGATATACTGCAAACTATTATTCTTGGAAGACATAACCGCCCAATAGCCAGTATCCATAAGTATTTCACGGATCAGCATAGATATCTGCATTGTTCTGGCAAGTTGAAGATGTTTATTTAATTGTGCATATACATTTCTTAGTTCCTGTTTTGTATTCGAAAGAAGCTTTAGCTTTTCAAAATAACTTTCCTCTCTCTCTAAGGATAGTTCAAACAATTCGGTATCAGAAAGCGTATAAAAAGGCGACCGTAAAACCCCGATCAAAGCAGCATCATTATTAGGATTAGCCAAGAATGATAAGTAGTTAAAAACATCGTCATAGATCTCCTGCCTTTGGAAAAATCCTTTCCCGCCATATATCAGATAGGGAATTTTATATTTGATCAGCGCTTTTTCAACTTCAGTGAATGACTTTCTCTTTCTTGAAAGAATTGCAATATCCTTCAGTTCAACTTCGTCCTTTTGGGTTAATTCCAGAATTTTCTCTGCGATCAGTTCGCTTTCACTATCACTTGCATCATCCTTTTCCGAAATTAAAAATCCCACTTCAGATTTATTCGAAGAACTCTTTGCGCAGATTAGTTCGTTGTATTCTACTTCATTATAAAGCAGATTCGGCTTCTCAAATAATCTTGAAAAAAGTTTATTTGTAAAAAGTGTAAGCTCAGGCGAAAGTCTGAAACTGTGAGGTAATTCAAGTAAACTCTCATCATCTGCAGCTTTCTTGATATCATCTTGTGTCTTTTTGAATATCTCAAGATCCGCCCCTCTGAACATGTAGATACTTTGCTTCTCGTCCCCAACGATAAAAAGATTTCCGCGTTTCAAGTAATCCAAAATCGGGATGAATATATTATACTGAGTTTCGTTTGTATCCTGGTATTCATCTATCATAAAATATTGATAGCGCCGGGATAGATATTCAATTACATCTTTCCGCTTAAGCAAGTCTTGCGTAACAAGCAGAAGGTCTTCAAAGTCCAAGTACCTCAATTGATGTTTTTTATCTTCGTACCTGCGTAATGCTTCGCTCCAAAGATTCATAATTGAAAGTCCAGCTTTTGCAAGCTGTTTTTCAGAGTTTTTATAGTTTTCGTTAAAATCAAAAACCTTGAACTCCTCAGCAAAACTTTCAATTGCTTTTACAACAGAGATGTATTCCTCTCTCTGATTCTTATTAAGATAACCTCTGGTTCTTATTTTCCCGTTAGTCAGCATCATTTCAAACAACTGATTGAGCTTTAATATTTTCTGAAACGTATCATTCCCAATTCTAATTTCAAGGGACTGTTTAATTGCTTCAGCCAGATCAGTGTTTTTAGAGGTTTGCAGCACTACATTATTTATCTGTTCAATCCGATCAAAAATTGAAATAATCTCATCACCAAAGATCTTATGAAAATATTCTAAAAATGTTTCATTGAAATAAGCTGATATTTCATCTTCACCTCTGCTATAAATTTCAGTATATAATTTTTTAACGATGCTTCTTCTGGCAATCAAGGATTTCAAATGCTTACTGACAAAAACACGCGAACCGAATAAGCGAATCATACTTTTTAAGTCATCAAACAACTCACTTTCATTTCTCATCAAATCACTGATTAGCTCTTCAATCGTTGTGGTTATCAATTCATCGGAGAGGCGGTTGTCTATTGGAGAAAAGTTCGCATCGATACCTGCTTCGGGAGAAAATTCTTTCAACAGGTCAGTACAAAAAGAATGGATTGTAGATATCTTTGCCGAAACCAATTGACGTCTAATTTTCTCCAATTTTCTGATAACTTTGTCATTTCCGTTTTCCTTGATTCGGCTTTCCAATTCATCCGCAATTTTTTTATATAATTCTGCGGCTGCTTTTTCAGTGAAAGTTATTGCAACAACATTATCGAGTGTAATATCTTTTTCCAGAAGTATTGCGAGAAATCTGCGTGCAAGTACGAACGTTTTACCGGAACCGGCATTTGCTGTAAGAGAAATGTGCTTCTCAAAATTTAGCGCATCTAACTGATATGGAGTTAAAGTTGACATACTAGCTTTGTGCAATCCTAATTACAATTTCCGTTCCTTTCGGTGAAGTTTCACTTATAAATATTGTACCGTTTGTAATATCAAGAAATCGTTTTGCAAGTGCAAGACCAAGTCCCATTCCTTCTTTTTTGGTTGTATAATTTTCATCGAATATTTTTGTTTTAATTTCTTCCGGTATTCCTTTACCGTCATCCTTAACCCGAATTTCCACAGCATCATCCATGCGTGTTAGGGTTATCCAAACATGTTCTGCTTCCGCTTGAATCGAGTTTCGTATAAGGTTGATCATCATTCGCTGGAACTGTTCTCTGTCACTTTTTACTATAACTTTTTCCAAACCTGTATTTACATTAACTTTGCAATCTTCCTCAATAAAGAGATCCACAGTTTCTTTCAATATTCCAACCAGTTCTATATCAAGCAGTTTTATTGTAGGCATTTTTGCAAAACTGGAAAACTCTGATGCAATGTTTGTTAAATTATCAATTTGGGTAATTACCGTTGATGTAACTTTGTTAAATATTTCATCAAATTTATCCGACTTATCTTTATACGCCGAGATAAGGTGCTGTACTGCTAATTTCATTGGGGTTAACGGATTTTTAATTTCATGGGCAACTTGCTTTGCCATTTCTTTCCAAGCGGATTCGCGCTCTACTTCTGCCAATTCAATTTGATTTTTCTTCAACTCACGAACCATCCTGTTAAAACCATCAATCAATTCCTTGATCTCTCCTTTGCCGAAGCTCTGCAACTGAATATCCATATCACCTCGTCCAACTGACTTTGTGGCTTTAGTCAATTTTTCAATTGGTGATGAAATTTGGTTTGCCAACAGTGTACTTAATAGGATTATCATAATGATTGCAAGCGAATAAGTCCCAAACAAAAATACGTTTAACTCAGTTCCCGTCATCGGTAGTTGGATTCTGTTGAAAGCATCACTCACTTTTATCACATACGTTTTATCTCCGAGCAGGGTCTTATAGTAGAATGAATTAAAAGTATATTTCTCGATTGCCTCTTGAACGACATACTCCTTTTCCCCCTTATAGAAAAGGTTAAGATTCACATCTGCATTCAATATTTTAGGAAGCAATCCAATCTTATAATAAATCCCTTCGGAGCTATAGAGCAGATCTATGTTTTCATAAATTGAGAAATGAACTCCAAGATCATTCACAGCTTTTTCAAAAATTGCAGTTTCAGTCAAAGTTGAATTATTAAAATAATTACCCAGGAACTGGCTGACATTATCCGCTCTTTTGCCAAGTTTATAGTATACCGCAGCACTATTTTTCTCTTCGGTAATTTCTTTGAAATAAGTTGCCAATAAAATTAATGGCAGTATTGATACAACCAATAATGTAAGTAAAATTTTCGTTTTAAAACTTATTTTGAAATCACTTTTCTTCGGGAAGTTCTTTAATGTGATCACCAATAAGATAAGTACTATCATCAAACTGTGAATGAATAGCACCTTAAAGAAATCATAAAGGTTCCATGCAACATCCTTATTACGTAATCCTACAGCAATTATCTCTTCAACATCCTTATGTTTACGGCGGCTTAAGTAAAAAGTATGACCTTCACGGTTTATTCTAATGTTCACCCAAGCTTCATTACTCTGATTAAATTTTGTGTTGAGCAGTTTTTCCATTTCAGGTTCGGATATCAATGCATCGGTATAATAGTTGACCAGCTCCCCGTTTCTAAATTCAAATATTTTCAGCAGATCACGATTGACCGAAATTTTAGAGATAGGACTTGAAGAACTGAGGAATTTTTCATTCTCATCAAAGCCGAAACCGTAAACATCATACAGAAGCGAGACTTCAATGTAGCCAAGTAATTTCTGCCCAAGTTTAATTGGAGTGATGACTCGTATAACCTGGTTTTCTGTACCTTCAATATTTTGATAGACTTTTTGAACTCCTTGCAAATCGGATTTGTCATCATTCCAATCCCAGATAAAAGGTTCATCAAATTCATAATTAAAACTGCCAAGCAATGTTTTATCGGGAGCAATAATATTTATAATGGAACTTTTCGAATCTCTGGAGAGACTGCTGTTGCTCCAAATCACAAATGCTTCAGAGTTATAGTTAGTGTTTTTGTCCAAGAATTTTTGTTTTATCGAGTTATCGTGCATGACACTATGAACAATATCATCCGCATAATATTCCAGCAGACTAATACTTGAGCGGGACATTTCTGCCGCTATGGTTTTCAGTGACCTCTTTTCAAGATCGGAATTAAAATAACTCAACAAAGATATCGACAAGAATGATCCTGAAAAAAGTACAGCAAGCAGAATTGAATATTTACTCGTTTTCGTAAACACTATGTAATATGAAATGATCGCGGCGATCAGAACAAATAAGGTCCTTATGAACCAGCTCGTTTGTGGATTCGGTTGTATAAGATCAAAGATTACACCGACTATTTCCAGAATGATTATTGATATTAAGAATTTCTTGACCTTATCTTTTGTAAATGTTCGGTCTAAAGTTTTCAATAGAAGAAGTACAAATATAATTGACAATAATACAAAACCAGTACCAATCAGCAGCACATTAAAGTACATGAACGTAGTTGGTAGATCTGAAAACAGCGTTGTATTTTTGAAATAGAGGATGGTAGAATCGAATACAACACTTTTTATTGTTGCACCAAAAATTCTTAGTACAGAAAAGAGCAGCCCGCTTAAAATCAAAATCTGTGCAATACCGATAAAAGTATTACTTTTCTTTTCGCTCGTTTCAACTCCCATTGAGACAATAGATTTATAAACTATTATCAGAATAATGATCAATGAAATAACTGTAAGAAATAATTCAATCGGCGATTTTACAATACCATATCCGAAAATAGAAGAAAAGTAAATCGGGTTACTTAATTTTGTAATGCCAAGTTTACTTGGAATATCAAGAAGGAATATGATAACTCTAAATAAAATGATGTAAAATGATATCAAGACAATCTGAATTGATTTATATTTAATTCGAGTAAGAAATGGAAATATCCAAAGTCCGAGGAAAATGAATGCTAAGAAAGTGAAGAGCGATTGAAAGACAAACATACTGCTTTCAAATTTTTCAATACTTTCATTTACATTTATTTTTTCAATTACAGCATATCCAATTTTATTTCCCTGCTTGTTTGTAATATCGAATGTAAATTTTGGTGGTGTTTGTTCAGCGAATAATTCTTTTTCCCGATAAACAATTCTCAGATCAGCATTGTATTGATCGCTTAGCTTTTTTGAAAGACTCAGCGGTTCAAAGTATTCGTTCCTTAATTTATAATGCTTCTCAAGAGGAATTGATAAAAATATCGAACAATTTTTTCTTAGACTGAAAAGAGCAAGATAAGACTTGAGCGATGTATTATAAAAAAAACTCTCGTCGTTATTTTTACTATTTAGAACGGTCCTGAGCTGACTATCCGTAATAGAATGATTGTTATTCCAGACAATCAAATGACCTGTACTATCGTAAATTCCGACGCCTATGTCAGTAAATTCTTTTTTAGTTACAAAGTCGAATAATTTTTCTTTTTCATTTTGATCTGATAACTTAGTTGACTCTATAACTTTTATGATCTTTTTTAATTTATTGAATAGCCTTGATTCTGTTTTTGTGATCAGTGATTGAGTTTCCGCTTGCAGAGATGAAATCTTTTCTTCAAATTCTTTATCCTTATTTGTTTTCAAGGAGTTTGATATGATCGGTGAAAGTATTCCAGCAATTACTATTATTAAAATAGAACCGATAAAAAAGTAAAGATATTTTTTTTGATTCCTAATCCGGTTATTCATGAACTAAAATTAGTTTATAGTAATTTGAGAGATCTTCCAAGCTGTACCGTTCTTTTTAAGAGAAACAAATACTTGGGAAGTACTGCGCATTCCATTTAAGGAATACGTAAACTGCCCTACAGCAAATGGCTGATCTTCCGAATCACTGATTCTAATGAACTTAAATCTGATAGGTTTATAGTTTGATAAAAATTCTTTTAAAACATAATACGATTGATTCTGGCTAAAATATGACGAGACACCATTTTCGAGACTGATGTACGTTTCAGTATCAAAAAAAAGTGAGAACTCCTTTACCGCCCCTGTGTTCATTCCGTTTTCAAACTTCAAGAATATTTTAGAAATTTCATTTTGTGCAGATTTAGAATTATACCCCGCACTGGAAATTTCATTTATTCCAATGAAATTAAACAGAATTACTGCTAATAATATTATAAAATTATTTTTGCTCATTTTAATAGGAATTATTGCACTTAAAATAAATAAAAGAGAATAAAAAACATAGCTTTAGAAAGGTAATTCGATAGAGAATAAAGATGCTTTTAGAATAACTAATTATTCGTATCGTCATTCTTATTTGAGAACTTTATCCGGAAGCTTAGTTCTACTTTCACCATTGCGATTTATTTTCAGCTCAATATTTCCTTCCGCAGTTTGATAAGCCCAATCAAAGGTTAAACGATCGTAGTCAATATTCTGAATTCTAATTTTCGCGAAATGATTATCCCATGTCCAGACGACATAAGTATGTCCGGTATATGCTCTAACATACTTTATGTTTGCACCAGGCAATTGCTCAACCCATCCGTTCAAGGGCGCTTCAGTTATATCGTAAATATTATACGTCGGACCCATATCTTGAATATCGGTGTCTTCCCATACATTTAGGTAAAACACTCCGTTATCATTCTCTACAAAGAAATCTGTGTAATCCGAATTGTATGCTGTTAATTGATACGAAGCAAAATTATATCCCGATAGATTAGGATAACTTTTGTAATCATATATTCTGTTGTCATATCCTTCAGGGCGCGGAGTATCGTAAGCAACATCATAGCTTAGTTCACTTTCATTTCCATTTACATCGTATGATGCCACAGCATAATAAATTGTAACACCGTTCTCTGCACCGTAATCGGTTAATTGAGTTTTCTCGGTTGTTCCGATTAGTGAATACTTACCGTCATACGAATAGCTGTAATAAACTGCATAACCGGCAAGATCAGAAGTGTAAATCGGATCCCAGTTTATTTCAACCATATTATCGCCTGTTACAGTTCTAATGTTTGTAGGAGTTGCAGGTGGAGTATTATCATAGAAAATATTAACATTATTATCACAGCCAATCAGCAAAGTTGATAACAATCCAACGAATAATAAATTTCCCCATTTCATTTTTTCCTCTCTCACATTTATTATCATTTTGCAAGTTGAGTGCCAAAATTTTCATAATGGATAGGAATTATAAATGGCTTAAAAACCAAAGTTTTTGCAGTTATGGATAGGATTGGAGGGAATTTTAATTTCTCCACTGTTCACTAAATTAGCCAACAGTGGAGTTAATATTTTACAAGTTAGATGTTTATGAACTCATCGTTATAAAACATTTTAGATTTATTTATAACAGCTACAGAAGCGCCTTTCAACTTTTTCTTGTTAAAAGGAGAATTCTTAGATTTTGATTTAAATTTATTTACATCAACTTCCCATTCCAGTTCAGGATCAATGATCGTCAAATTAGCTTTTTCGCCTTCACTAATTTTTGGAACGGGCAATCCTAAAACTTTTCTTGGATTGATTGAAAGTTTCTCTACAATTTGTTGGAGTGTTAACTTACCAGTATGATAAAGCTCCGTTAGAGCTAATCCTAGCTGGGTTTCAAGTCCGATTATTCCATTCGGCGCATAGATGAATTCCATTTCTTTTTCCTCTATGGCATGAGGAGCGTGGTCACTTGCAATGCAGTCAATAGTTCCGTCCTGCAAAGCCTCTACCATCGCTTCAACATCTTTTTGCTCTCTCAAAGGCGGATTCATTTTCAAGTTGGTATTGAATGATTTTATGTTTTCATCCGATAAAGTAAAGTGATGTGGTGTAACTTCAGCAGTTACATTAACACCGCGTTGTTTTGCTTCCCGTATTAACTCAACAGACCGCTTGGAACTAACATGAGCCACATGGAATTTCCCGCCGGTATATTCAGCTAAGAGAATACCGCGAATAACAATTATATCCTCAGCAACCGTAGGAATGGAAGGGAGTCCGAGCTGAGTTGAGATTTTACTTTCGTTCATCGCTCCGCCAGCCATCGACCCATCCTCACAATGCTCAATTATCGGCGCACCGATCATCTGCGAATATTCTAGAGCGCTTCTGAGCAATGCAGATGTTTTTACAACATCGCCGTCGTCCGAAAATCCTACCACACCGGCATCAGCAAGCTCAAGCATTGGAGCAAGTGATTCACCTTTACGTCTGTTTGTTACCGCGCCAATCGGATTAACCTCTACTAAATGTTTTTCACTTTTCTCGGCAATAAATCTCACCACTTCTGCCGTATCAATTGTTGGATTAGTGTTGGGCATACATGCAACGCCGGTGAATCCTCCGGCAGCAGCGCTATTGCTTCCGGTAACCACAGTTTCTTCGTCTTCTCTACCAGGCTCTCTCAAATGAACGTGCATATCGTAAAGACCAGGCACACATATCTTGTCTTCAAGTTCTAATACTTTAGCCGATTGATATTTCTCAGTTTCTATTAAACCAATTTCTTTTATGATTCCATCTTCGATTAATATATCTGATTTCTGATCTAATTTTTGTTCGGGATTTAGAACTCTAACTCCCTTAAGTAAAACTTGCATTTTATCTCCTTACGCTTCTGGTTTAGTACCAAGTAAATATAGTACTGCCATTCTAACAGCTACACCGTTTGTAACTTGATTTAAAATTATTTGGAAAGGTCCGTCTGCTACTTCCGATGATAGCTCGACGCCTCGGTTTATCGGACCGGGATGCATGATGAGCACATTCGGATTATTCTTATTTATCCTTTCTGCAGTAATTCCAAAATAATTGTGATACTCTCTCACAGAGGGAATAAGAACCCCGGCATCTCTTTCCAATTGAATTCTTAATACATTAAGGACATCATGCTCAGCGATTGCTTTATCTATATTGTTATAGACTTTCACTCCGAGAGATTCAATTTCCCATGGGATCATTGTTGATGGTCCGCATACAGAAACCGAAGCGCCCATCGCCTGCAATCCATAGATGTTTGACAAAGCAACACGGCTATGACTTATATCTCCGACTATACATACCTTCAGTCCTTCTATTCCTCCCAGTCTTTCTCTGATGGAATACATATCCAACAAAGCTTGTGTAGGATGCTCATGCCTTCCGTCTCCGGCATTAATTATGTTAGCGTCAGATATCTGTGTAAGATACTTAGGCACACCGGCTGATTCATGCCGTACAATAATCATATCAACTTTCATCGATTCGATATTTCTTACAGTGTCCTTAAACGATTCACCTTTTGCAGCGCTGCTGCCGGCTTTAGAAAAATTAATTGTATCAGCGGAAAGTCGTTTTTCTGCTAACTCAAATGAAAGTCTTGTCCTTGTAGAATTTTCGTAGAACAAATTAAGAATTGTTTTGCCTTGCAGAGTCGGAACTTTTTTGATAGGTCGTTCCAAAACTTCTCGGAAAGTTGTTGCTGTGTCTAAAATTAATTGAATATCTTCTTTCGATACTCCTTGTAAACCTAATAAATGATTAGATGATAGCGCCATTAATTTTTTACCTATTTTTGATCATTTAATACTTCAACAAGATAGACAGCATCTTCGTCGTCTATCTCTGACATTTTTAATTTGACTTCTTCATTAATTGATGTAGGGATATTTTTACCTACATAGCTGCTGCAATCGGCATTTCACGGTGACCTCTATCGACCAGCACACAGAATTGAACTGTACTCGGACGCCCCAGATCCATAATTGCATCTAACGCCGAGCGGACTGTTCTTCCGGTGTAGAGAACATCATCAATTAAGATAATGTCCTTTTCAGTTATATCGAATGAAATGTCGGTTACAGATACTTCAGGTTGCTTTAATCTGGTTCGGAAATCGTCTCGATAGAGAGTAACGTCAAGAATTCCGAGATCTGGTTCACGTCCATCAATCTCTTTGATTTTCCTCTGTATTCTCTTTGCTAAAAATTCACCGCGGGTACGCATACCTATCAGTACAATATTTTCTGATCCGCCATTATGCTCAAGTATTTCGTGGGATAAACGTGTGATATTGTTCTCTCTAATCCTACTTTATCGATTATTTTTGCTTTTATGTTCATATACAAAAAATCCTCTTTGACTCGTCGTCGCAGAGGTCCTGATTTATTATAAAATATTTTAGAAATTGGCTCAACCTTTTTTATCTCACGGATAAATTTAAAGGATATTTAATTGTTCAAAACTAACTTAAATTAATTTTATTGACAAGTACTTTAATCACATTTTGTGATTTTCTTTAAAATTTAAAAGGGTCGAAGATTATCCGACCCTTTTTAATACTTAAATTATTAAAGTCTATATTATCTGAATACCTTGAATTCAATTCTACGGTTCATTGCTCTGCCAGCAGCATCTTTGTTATCACCAATCGGATTAGCTGATCCGTATCCAGCACTTGAAATCCTATCCACTGAAATACCGCGTGCAGTTAGATAATTTTTAACCGCATCGGCTCTCATTTGTGACATCTTCAAATTATTTTTCTCGGACCCAATATTGTCACTATATCCTTGTACTTCAACTGTGATATCCGGATTTTCAAGCATTATTTGCGCAGCATGATAAAGAATTGGATATGATTCCGGTTTCAACTTTGCACTGTTGAAATCAAAATTAACTCCCATTAAGATTATTCTATCATTCTTCGATGGAACTTCCTTTTCAACAACTACTTCTTTAACAACTTGTTTAGGAATATGCTGCTTTACAATTTCTTCTATTTTATCATAATCAGTCATATCTCTTTGTTCAATTCCATCATACAACTGGCATAGTTTGGAAGGTTCACCTTTTGAGAAGTACCATTGAAGTCCAAGATCGAACTTCATGTAAGCGTCAGTACTCGATCCTATTAAACCACCGCCGTCAGTCAGCCATTTACCATCATAAAAAGAAGTTCCGACTGAATAGACTCCTAATTCCGGTTTTAACTTCCAATTTTCTCCTAACGATGCTTCTGCACCAAGACTAAAACCGATTTGTAGTTCTATTCCTTTATCATAACCTGTAGAAGGTTCCTCTGGGTTATCATGTGAATAATTATTGGCTCCAACACCAAAAGTAAAGAATGGAGATAATGACTCACAAGGGACAAAATAATACACGTAATCCAACCCGCCCCAAATTGAAGTTACGGTTGTTGTTTGACTTTGGCTTCTTCCCCACGTTCCACTTAAACTATTGTAATTAGCTGTTAATCTAAGACCGGAATGTTCGGTAAAATTTCTTTGAATAGAAAGATATCCCCCATAGTTTGCCATAGAATGGCTTATATTGGTGGATGTAAGCTTAGGATATGAAAACCCGAAACCAAATGCCCATGCATCTTTAAAAGCTTGTGCTTGTATAAAAGATACATTTATCAAAAGAATGGTAAGTAATGTAAAAAGTTTTTTCACGACAGCCCCTCGCTCCAATTTGTTAAAAAATTTATTTAATTTTATTCAAAACTTTAAGTAAAAAGAATATACTATATGCTATTTAATGAATTTTATTAAACAAGTCAAGACATCGTTGTATTTTTTAATAATTTAAATTAACTCTGTTTTATTAATTTAGTATCGATTGTTTAATGCAAAATCCTATTTTTTATTTTTATAGCAACGAGATTTAGCTTAACTGTTTACTTTAAANNNNTATGCTTATGTCTTTTATTGTATAAAATTTATTAGCATTCATTCTATACAAAAACAACTTCTTATGGTATGCCGGTTCCTGTGGATTTAGTTTGCCCTGAATTGTGCTCACTTAATTGTCTTTCCAAATTATTTGTTGAACCAATGTAATGTCGATTCAACTTTTTACTGAATAGTATGTAGGTACAATACATTAGGAAGATTATTTTATTTGGTCGGGGTGATAGGATTTGAACCTACGGCCTCTTCGTCCCGAACGAAGCGCGCTACCGGGCTGCGCCACACCCCGATTA
>JAADIB010000128.1 GCA_013151565.1 Chlorobiota bacterium | reverse complement strand
TGACATAAAAGCAGTCCTGGAACCGAGCGCTCCGTCAGTGAAATCCTTAAGTGATCCGATCTTCAGTTTATCGTTTCCAAAGTTGTATTGAATTTCGTTAGCGATCATATTCCTGTAATTTTTCAGTAAGAGTCTTGTATATAATCTTGATGTGAGTCGTCCTTCTCGTTCTGCTTTCTGTAGAGCTTTGAAATGATTATCATAAGAAATATCATGGATTGATGTTACACCCAACTGTCGAGCTTCTTTCATAGCAGCATCAATTGCTTCGTCAAATTCTGTTTCAGAAGGTTCGGGAATAATATTCAGGACAAGATCCATCGCTTTGTCAATCAATATTCCAGTCGGTTCACCGGTTTCATCCTTTACAATTTCACCGCTGGCTGGGTCTTTTGTATTCCTATCAATTCCGGCAAGCTTTAGAACATAAGAGTTTGCAAGCGCCACGTGATAATCCATTCGATATACAAACACCGGGATATTTTCAGTAAACGGATCAATCCAATCTTTGTTCGGTAATTCAACAACTTCCCAATTCTGATGATTCCAGTTTCCTCCGATAATCCATATGTCATTGTTAATTGTTTTGGCAAAATCTTTTACCTTCTCGCTAAATTCTGCTTTGGATCTTACTTTTGTTAAATCGACATTCAATAAAAATTGTCCGCCCATAATAACATGTGCATGACAATCGGTAAATCCGGGCAGCATTAGTCTGCCATTAAGATCAATCACTTCCGTGAATTCGTCAATATGCTTTTGAGCTTCATTATTGCTTCCAACAAAAATAATTTTGTTGTTTGAAACCACAACTGCATCAGCCCAATCGCGGTTAGAATTTACTGTATATATTTTCCCGTTTATAAATGCTTTTTTATACTTTGACATTTCATGTGTCCGTTAATTTCAATACTGGAAGGTTAAAAATAATATATTATATTAGCTTCAACAAATTATGGAGTAGAGAGTTTTTAGAATTATATGATCAGAATTATTACATATATAACTGTACTTGTATTCTCAACAATCATTCATTCGCAAACATTCAGAATAGAGCGTCCTGTCCCGGATAGTATTGAAGTACATGGAAATTATCTATATGGTGAACCATGGTTCTGGGCTTCCGGCGGCGCTCATAGGGGTTTGGACATGTGGGTAGTTTATGATACTGTGTATTCCGCTATGGATGGATATGTTGAGTTCGCAGCATATACTCCGGGCGAAGATGGATATGAACCTGACGGATTTGGTAATTATTTAAGAACACGTTCTGCTTGGAACGGTCAAACGCTTTATATCTACTATGCACATCTATCGAAATTACTAGTTGATACAGGCACTGACATTACTGTCGGAAAAGCAATTGCAATTTCGGGCAACACTGGTAATTCGTCTGGACCACATTTGCATTTTGAAATTAGGAAGAATGATTCATATTATTTAGCTGAACGAACGAGAAGTTGCAACTCTAGTAAACAAGCGTCAACAATCTGGTAATTACAAAGTGGATTTTAATGCCGGATCAATCAATGGTGGATTACCAAGTGGAATTTACTTTTATAGATTAATTGTTAGCAGCGGTAACAACAGATATAGCAAAACCCAAAAGATGATTCTGTTAGAATGATAAAGGTGTGGAGTTAAAATGGTTTTATAGAATTCTATACACTATACCAATTTGAATTGATTCCTGCATCTGAGTTCGAAGAGATTCTTTAGTGTTGTATACCAAGAGAAAAAATAGATTTACGTTAAACCATTCATTGAATTTAGCAGTAAGAGTATTTTTCCAGATAACGTCCCAAACGCTAAGCCTATCGAAACCGCTAAATAATCGTAAAGTGCTCTTATAAATAATATCCTTATCCAAATTGACATTTAGATCGGATACACTTTCAATACCGGTTTCAAATTTAAAATACTCCAGAGTAGTGGTCTCTGCGTTGTCTGTATATCTATCAGCAAATTTATTAGCGAATGATTCTTCAAAAGCTAATCCTAATCTGGTCTTGAAAACATTTGATTTGCTGTAAAAAACTCCAACGGATTGAGTTACGTATCCTGGATCGAAAAAACCTGAAATTACTTTTTCCGGAGTTACCTTATAATCGTAACCCGGAGTAATAGGTGTTCGAATTAGCAAACTGATAAATGGGGATTGATAGGCATCATAAATATCAAATCGGAAAACACTCTGGTTGTACATTTCGTTAGCAGTGGTTTTTATAATATCAGGTTCAACCCTTGAACGACCGGCTGCGGCTGCGAATTCGTTCTCAAAACTCCAGTTCTCAGTTTTATACTTCATTTTCCAATTGATTTTACCGACGAATGAAAATGAATTTTCACCGCCTTTTGACCAATCCTGAAATGCAATTTGGCTGAGGTTTAACTCAACTTTTAAACTGGGATTCCATCTATTAAGAGTTGAATCTTTTTCTCCAGCTGTGATGCAATTGAAAGCGGCAAGAAAAAAAAATATAAATAAAATCGCTTGCTTCATTGAAAATAAAATCCTTTTTACGAGATTACAAAAATAATAATAATAATAATGAATTCTATATGGAAAATCGTTTGCACCATAAATATTTTTAATTTTTGTGCAATTTATTTATAATTATGACAGTATTGAATTACAGCAGTGATTAAAAAATTAGTCTCTGAATTGTAGAAAAATTATTTTACACTTGACAACAATTAATGTTTTAATTATGTTTGAAATACAAGTTATGAAAATTGTAAAATCAAATATCGTCTCGGTAAAAAGTTATTTAAATCCTTGCATGTGTATGGACTGTATATACTGAAGGGATTTAATTGATATTTATACATAAATTTTAGTCAAAAAAGCCCTTCATTCCCGAAGGGCTTTTTTTATTGTTCATTCAAATAAATACTTGAACTATCAAGAAAGGTCGAGGGAACAGGCCCAATGACACCTTAGCAACCGCCGAATTTGGAATGGTGCTAAATCCTGCCCGTAAAGGGAAAGATACAGATAAAGTTAAACCTCTCTGGATTTTTCCCAGGGAGGTTTTTTTTGTTCAATTTTAACATAAGGTTTCTTATGAAAGAGAAATATAAAAGAAGTTTACTTAAAACATTTTCGTGGAGAATTACAGGAACAATTGACACGATCATTATATCACTTTTGATTACAGGCGACTTGAGTATAGCCGCCACAATCGGATTTATTGAAATCTTCACAAAAATGGTACTTTACTATTTTCACGAAAGACTTTGGAATAGAATTAATTATGGCAAGGAAACTACAGATAATATAGAATATCACATTTAAAAGAAGGAACAAAAAAATGAATTTGGAATTGGAAAATATAGTAATACAAAGGTTATCAGCAGAAGATATTGTGCAAAGGTATATTACTCAATATAAGGGCAGTATTGCTCTTGCTTCGAGCTTAAGCATTGAGGATCAAGTCCTGACTGATTTAGTACTGAAAATTGATCCAAGTATAAAGATTTTCACACTCGATACTGGAAGACTCCACCCGGAGACTTATCAATTGATAGATAGAACAAATGAACACTTTAGTACTAAGCTTGATGTTTACTATCCTGAAAACTCTAGCCTTGAAAAGTTTGTAAAGAAAAATGGGATTAATTCATTTTATGAAAGTCTTGAAAATAGAAAACAATGTTGCGCAATTAGAAAAATTGAACCGTTAAAGAGAGCATTGAAAAATATTGATGTTTGGATTGCAGGTTTAAGGAGAGAACAGTCATTAACAAGAAGCGATTTAAAGATAATAGATATTGATACACTGAATCAAAATTATAAATTACTGCCTCTACTAAATTGGTCTGAAGATCAGGTATGGGATTATATCAAGAAAAACAATATTCCATTTAATTCACTGCATAATCAAGGTTTTGCTAGTATTGGATGTGCACCCTGTACGCGGGCAGTTACCAATCCGGATGATATTCGTAGTGGAAGATGGTGGTGGGAAAATCCCGAGACAAAAGAATGCGGCTTGCATTTACCAAAAGGAGTTTAATTATGGATAATTTAGAAAAAATAGAAGCACAAAGTATTTACATATTGCGCGAAGCATACAGAAGTTTTGACAATCTGGCGATGTTGTGGTCGATTGGAAAGGATAGTACAGTGCTGCTTTGGCTGGCTCAAAAAGCATTTCTTGGTCATGTTCCTTTTCCATTAGTTCATATAGATACATCATTTAAAATTCCGGAAATGATTGAATACAGAGATAATTTAGTGAAGAAATTTCATCTTAGCCTAATTGTTGGTCAGAATAAAGCGGCGCTAAAAAACAAAGAAACTTTTCCCGAAGGTAATGCGACAAGATTACAATGCTGTAAAAAATTAAAGAGTGAAGCTTTAAATAAATGCTTATCAGGCGAATGGGAAAGATTAAGATTCGACCATATTACTGACCAATTTGTGATTGATGAAGATCGTAAAGCATATACAGGTGTGATTGTTGGCGTTCGTGCAGATGAAGAAGGCAGCCGATCTAAGGAAAGATATTTCTCTCCGAGAGATAAAAATGCTGACTGGGATGTAGGGGATCAGCCACCTGAATTCTGGAATCAATTTAAGACCGATTTTGAACCAAATACTCATATCAGAATCCATCCGCTGCTTGATTGGACTGAGTTAAATATATGGGAATATATTGAACGTGAAAAGATTCCGGTAACAAATTTATATTTCGATAATGGAAACGGTAAACGTTACAGATCACTTGGCTGCTTCCCTTGTACTCATGCTGTAGAATCACATTCAAGAAATGTAACAGAAATTATAACTGAATTAAAATCCGGGAAATTTGCAAACATTGCTGAACGTTCCGGAAGAGCACAAGACAGCGAAGGAGGTGGAACATTAGAAACACTTCGCCGTGAAGGATATATGTAAAAAGGAAAATTATGATGAAAGAAAGAATGAACATAGTAATTGTTGGTCATGTAGATCACGGTAAAAGCACATTAGTTGGCAGATTACTTGTAGATACAGAATCACTTCCAAAAGGGAAATTGGAGTTTGTAAAAGAACAATGTGCAAAAAACTCTAAACCATTTGAATATGCTTTCTTACTTGATGCTCTTGTTGACGAACAAAGTCAAGGAATTACAATAGATACAGCAAGGATATTTTTTGAGTCTTCCCAAAGAGAATATATAATTATTGACGCTCCCGGTCATATTGAATTTCTGAAGAATATGATAAGCGGTGCGGCAAGAGCTGAAGCAGCATTATTATTAATTGATGCCGATGAGGGTATTGCTGAAAATAGTAAAAGACATGCTTACATGCTTTCACTCCTTGGTATCAAGCAAATTGCTGTTGTGGTTAATAAAATGGATTTGGTTGACTACAATCAAAATGTTTTTAATAAAATTAAATTAGAATATACAAAGTATCTAAAAAGTATTTCTATTGAAGCCACACACTTTATCCCTGTCTCGGCTAGAGAAGGTATAAACTTGATTGATATTTCACAATTGACCAATTGGTATGAAGGCGCTTCCTTATTAGAAATTATCGATTCATTTACAAAAGAAAAATCAATGGATGAAAAACCATTAAGAATATATCTGCAGGGAGTTTACAAATTCGATGGTCATAAAAATAAAAAGCGAATTTATGCAGGATCAATAAATTCTGGAAAGATAAATGTTGGAGATAAAGTTGGATTTCTTCCATCAGGAAAATCTTCTATTGTGAATTCGGTGGAAGTATATAATAAGTCAGGAATAACATCCGCAAAAACAGGACAAGCAATTGGACTGACACTTGAAGAAGAAATTTATGTTAACGAGACAGATCTGGTTTACAAGTTAAATGAAAGTAAACCTAGTTTTAGTGATAGAGTCTTAGCTAATATTTTTTGGATGGGTAATGATCCATTGCGAAGTGGTAAAAGTTATAAATTGAAAATCGGGACGCAAAAATTTGATGTAATGATTGAAGAAATACAAAATGTGCTTCATACAGCCGATCAGGGTGAAATAGATTCAAATAAATTGGTAAATAAACATGAAGCCGCAAAGTGTGTACTAAAACTTAGAAATAGGATCCCTTTTGATCTAGTTGAACAAAATGTACATACTAGCAGATTCGTGATCATAGATAAATATGATATTGTTGGAGGAGGGATGATTATTAAAAATATGGAAGATTCAAAACCTAAACATGCTTATTCCGATTTTGAAATAGAATTAAACCAACTGATTCGAAAACATTTTCCGCATTGGGAAGCAAAATCATTAGAGGAAATTATCTAATGAGCAAAATTGTTAAATATGAAGTTACTTTGAATGAATTAGAACTGGCGCTTTCTGACAGAGATATCTGCAAGGATGAACAAAGTAAAACTACTAATGGAATTCTTGGTGGAGATAAACTTAGGAATGAACTGAGCGCTTTCAACAAAGATGATATTGATAAAACTGTTCTAGTGAATATAAAGTCTCATGGAATATATCTGCAAACAGATCGGGATACTCTTATAAATGGTAATAGGGAATATACTTTTCTTATAAGAATTCCTTTTTGGGGTGGCGGCGATATAAAGTCGTCAACGTATTTAAAAATTAGCAAACTAGCTGAAAAATATTCAAGTGACGAATTTGGAAAGCCATCTTTGCGGCTTACAACTAGACAAGGAATTCAATTTCATCGTGTGACAAAGAAAAATATATTTCCAATTGTAAAAGAACTTGCAGAAATTAATCTATTAACACTCAATGGCTGTGGGGATAATACTCGTAATCCAATTGCCAGCCCAATAAAATCAAATATTTTTAATGCAACGGCATTAGCAGAAAAAATTGGCACTTATTTCCGTTTACCCGTAAATGAACATTTACAAGTTTTTGGAATAAAAAGTAATATTCATGATACAGAAAAAAAATATAATTATAAAAAAGAAGGACTGCCGCGCAAATTTAAAATAGGAATCGCCGGAGCATATCTAAACCAGGATACAGGGAAAATAGTAAAAGATAATAGTCCGGATATTCAAACAAATGATTTAGGAATTGCACCGATTATTGAATATAAAAAGATTACAGGTTACCAAATATATATAGGTGGTGGGTTAGGAGAAAAAAATGGAAAAATTACATTTGCATTATTAGGAATTCCGTTGGGAGTGGTTTATAACGAAGATGAAATAATTCCATTGATTGAAGCAATAATAGATGAATGGAATATACTCGGAGATAGGAAAAATAGACATTGGGCAAGATTAAAAAATGTTATTTTGAAAAAAGGACAGCAATTAGAAAATCTTAGCACTGAAGAAATTCTGAAAAGTGAGAAGAAAAGACGAATTGCACAATCTAAGGGAGTAGAATGGTTAAGAGAAAGGCTTGAGAAAAAAGGTGTTAAAATTGAACCGCCTATTAAACTAAATCTTGGTAAAAAACATAGGCACCATGGCTGGTTGAAACAATATGATGGTAAATTCACATTCGGTTTATGGATTGAGAATGGAAGAATTAGCGATACCCAAGAAAACATCAAAACTATGATTGATGAAATTGCAGAACACATTAAACCGAATATTAGACTGACACCGTTTCAAGATTTATTATTTACAGATATTTCTTATGAAAACAAACCACGGTTAGAGAATATATTACAAAAACATCAATATTCTTTTCCGTCAGATCCAAGAAGAAATTCTATGGCATGCGTTGGTTTGCCGACTTGTAGTCTTGCTGTAGCAGATTCTGAAAGATATTTCCGACCATTAATGAATATTTTGGAAGATGAAGAAATTCACAAAGTAGAGAATATTTCTATTGGCATAAGCGGATGCGAAAGACATTGTTCGCGAAATATTTGCCATCCTATTTCAATCGAAGGAAAAGGATCCGGACATTATCAATTGAAATTACTATTTGGAAAACACGAAGCGGAAATATTGGCGAAGGATATAATCTATAAAGGTAAAAAATATTTGAGGCTTGTCCCTGATAAAGATATCCCAAGTCTGGTTCAACTTTTAGTTGATAATTATAAAAAAAACAAATTATCGGAAGAAAATGAAATTGGCGTATTTCACCAGAGGATTGGTGTTGGTGGAATCATCAAGTTAATAGAAAATAATCCATCTTTAGATCATTTATTAGAAAAGACTTACAATGAATATTTTACATAATTTAGAAAAAGGCAATAATGCAATAAACACTTTACCGGTTTTATTAAGGGATCCAAGGATTCTATTGATTGGCGGAGGAAAAGTTGCTCTTCAGAAAGCAAATGTAATGATTAAAAATGGAATCGATTTTCAAATTATCTCTGAAAATTATCTGGATGATTTTTCAAATATCGATGTACCTAAATTAACAAAGTCCATAGAAGTTTCTGATTTTGCTGATTATAAAATAATTATCAATGCTACGGGGAATAAAAAAGTAGAAAAATTAATTGATAAAATTAGGCAGAAATTTAATATTCTATTGAATACTGTTGATATCCCGGAAAAATGTGATTTCTATTTTTCTGCCTTATTAAATTATGGCAAATTGAAAATTGCGGTTTCTAGCGATGGTGCAAGTCCAATAATCTCTAAAGTTGTGAGGGATAAAATTAAAGAAATTATTTCTCCGGAAATTAAAGTGCAGATTGAAAAAGAAGCAGATCTTAGAAAACAAAATAAAATTAATATTGCTCGGACAAAGATAGAAACATCACGACTATTCGGACACGTTGCACTGGTAGGTGCTGGTCCAGGCGATCCTGAATTATTAACACTTAAAGCATATAAATTAATACAAAATGCAGAGGTAATTCTCCACGATTATTTAGTTAGTAATGAAATATTGGCGTTGGCAAGATCCTCAACAAAAATTATTAATTGCGGGAAACCCCATGGTAGTACAACACTTTCGCAGCTTGATATAAATAGCCGAATGGTTTTTTATGTGAATCAAGGAAGACGAGTTGTTCGATTGAAAGGAGGAGACCCTTTTATTTTTGGACGCTTAGTTGAGGAAACCGAATACCTCATTAAGAACAATATCAAGTTTGAAATAGTACCGGGAATTACTTCTTCAATTTCGGGTGCCGGAAATGCTGCTATTCCCGTTACTGCTAGAGATGTTTCAAATGGGTTCTCTGTTGTTTCCGGTTGTCTTAAAGGGAATCATTTTAATTTGAATTGGATAGAACTGCTGAAGATTCCAAAACATACAACCGTTGTATTGATGGGATTAAGAAAAGCAAAGCAAATTGTTAATGAAGCTATTGCTCGAGGAGTTAGAAAGAATTTACCTATTGCAATTATTTCAAATGCAACAAGGGATAATCAAACGGAAATAATTACAACACTCATTGATTTAGAAAACGCAGCGAAAAATGCTCCAACACCGGCAATAATTGTTTTTGGAGAAGTAGTAAATCTTAGAAGAAAATTAAGCAATTTTATCGATTGTGAAAAACAAGAGATTTTTTCGAAATTTGGGTAAATGAGTAACTCATATTACGTGAAATCTGTTTTTGACTTTACACACACTTTTAGTATGTGGATTAAAAAAATCATAAAGTTCTGGACATTAAGCCTCTCATAAATAAAACATTA
>JAADIB010000392.1 GCA_013151565.1 Chlorobiota bacterium | reverse complement strand
ACCATATTAGAGTAAGCCCATTTCCGCTTTATTCTGCGTTGAATAACTAACATAATTAGTTGAATTATTAGGCTAACCCAAATTTGAATTTCAATAGTATTTTGATTGTCGCTAAGAAAATATTTAAGTGGGATTTTTTTATAATCTCTTAAAGAGTTTTTCAATTTGCCATCTGTTTTTATAGATTTCAACCACTTTTTCTGGTGCTATTTCATAGTTGTTTGTAATAGATAATCAATTTTGCTTCAATTTCACAGGACTAGAAAGATGGATTATGGCATCAGGATATTGATCATCCAGAGCTTTCTTTCGAAACAGAAACTTCCTGCAGTGCTCAATTTACTTACGCAATTGCTCCGTGTATTAATAAAGAGTGGATAGATAAAAGTTTTATTTCAATAGTTGACAAAGTCGTAAAAGGATTAAAGATCGGAATAACGAAAGACAGCGGAATTAATAAAGTATGCAAAAACGCTTCCATCAGGGATGATCTTGAATATTATAATAACAAACCGACCCGCGGCGACAACTATCACGTGAACGGCTTAATGTTGTTTGCTCTTACGAAAGTGTATCATTTATTTGGAAATAAATAGATATTAGAGCGAATTGGGAGATTCGCTCTACAACTCGAAATATTTCTCTGAATTGCTGTGACTCGGTAATATTGTTGTGACCTACAAAAATAATGTTTATATTAATGTTCGGAAATGTTTGTATCATTAATGCATAAATTGAAATGAATAAAAAAATCAGAGAAAAATTCATATTAAACACTTTATATAAAAAAGGGGAAATATCGGTTAATGAAATAATTGATAATTTCAACGTAACAAGTATGACAGCGAGACGTGATATTGCAAAGCTTGCTGAAGAGGGATATTTAATTCGTACTCACGGAGGAGCTCTACGTGCTGATCCACTAGAAAATATGTTTAGTTTTGCTACTCGTATTGATGCAAATAAAAATCACAAAATATCAATTGGGAGAAAAGCAGCAAAATTTGTTCAAGATAATGATAGTATTTATATAGATAGTGGTACAACATTAATAAGAATGTGTCCATTTTTAAAAGATAGAAAAGGGCTTACCGTTATTACTAATTCTCTCCCGGCGGCTTCTGAACTTTCAAATTATTACAATATAAAAGTTACAATATTAGGCGGTAATATAATTCATGAAAGAAGATCAATTTACGGACATGTAGCTGTTGAGCAAGCAAAAAAGTACTCTGTTAAAAAAGCTTTTATAGGAACTGACGGAATTTCTCTCAAAAATGGATTAACAGCATATGGGAACAATGAATCACAAGTGAGTAATACAATAGCCGCTTCAGCCGATAAAGTTTTTCTTTTGTGTGATTCGTCAAAAATAGAACATGATTCTACCTATAAATTTGCTAAAATATCTTCAATTGATTATTTAATTACTGATAACGGTATTGATAAGAAAATTGTTCAAGCATATAAAAGGCAGAAAATTAATTTAATAATTGCATAACTGGAAAAATTGAATTGAAAAAAACATTTTTAGGATTTGGTTTAGGGGCAATACAATCCGGATTAATGCTGATGGAAGCTATGAAATCTAATAACTTCAATCGGTTTATTGTACTAGAGATTAATGAAAAGTTAGTATCCGAAATTAGAAATGCTCATTATTCCGTCTTGGTAAATACTGCAACTAAAAATGGAATAATAAAAAATCGTATAGATAATATTGAAATATATAATCCATCGGATTCAAATGATTTGAGTAAAATTGAAGAAGCTATATCAGCTGCTGATGAAATGGCAACTGCAATTCCAAGTGTGGATTTTTATGATATGGGAGAAAATTCCATAGCTAAACTATTAGCTAAAAATATCAACCCAAATAAGCAGCAAATATTATATGCTTCGGAGAACCACAATTACGCTGCAGAAATTCTTTTGGGAAAGATCCAACAATATGAATCTACCGAAAGGTTAAATAATTTTCAGATTCTTAATACTGTAATTGGGAAAATGAGCGGTGTTATTCAAGATGAAAAAACAATTAATGAATTGGGATTAGATAGAATTACACCGGATAGTTCCTCAGCATTTTTGGTAGAAGAATTTAATCATATAATCATTTCAAAAATTTTGTCGCCCGGATTTAAAAGAGGGATTAAAGTCTTTATAAAAAAAGACAATTTACTTCCTTTTGAGGAAGCAAAATTGTTCGGACATAACGCAGTTCATTCGATGTTAGGATTTTTAGCATACTTACGCAATTATAAATATATGAGTGAAATTAAAACCGATAAAGAGCTTTGGAATTATGGGGAGACTGCATTTCGAAAAGAGAGCGGAGCTTTTTTACTTAAAAAATATAAGGATTTGAATGAACAACTTTTTACAGAAGAGGGATTTACTCATTACGGTGATGATTTGTTGGAAAGGATGACAAGTCCATATCTGAGAGATGAAGTAAAGAGAATATGTAGAGATCCACTTCGAAAACTTGGGTATGATGATAGACTTGTCGGTACTATTAAAGAAGCTTTAAAACAAGGTGTAATAGCTAATACTATTGCTAAAGGAGTGCTTGCCGGATTGTGTTATTTGATAGGAGAGAAAATTGATATTGGAATTCCAATTCCGGAAAATATATCAGAGTTGAATAAAGATAACATTCGGTTGCTACTTTTGCAAATCTGGCGATATAGCAAAGATGATGGATTGAAGGAAAAATCATTAGATATAATAACATCTCAATTTGATGAATTTGCAGGAAAATATTTAAATAAAAACGAATAGATAATTGGAGATAAAAATGGCAACTGCTATACTAATGCCGGTTCAAGGTAATACTGTTGAATCATGTTTATTACTTGAATGGAAAAAGAAAAAAGGTGATAAAGTTTCTAAAGGTGACATTATTTGCGAAGTTGAAACTGACAAAGCTGTTTTTGAAGTTGAAGCGCCGGAAGATGGAATTTTGCTTGACATGTTTTTTGAAGAAGGAGATGATATTCCAGTATTAACAAATATTGCAGTTATTGGTAACGAAGGTGAAGATTATGAGGACTTAAGACCAACTTCTGAAAGTGCATCTGAGGAAGTAGAGCAAGTTGAAAAAGAGGTAGAAGAAAAAAAAGAAGAAACTAAGGAACCGGAAATAAAAGAAATAAATATAACCGATAGCAGCAAGTCTAGAGAAAGTGTTGGGGTTTCACCAAGAGCAAAAAGATTAGCTGAACAAAAAGGTATTGACCTAAGTAATGCTACCGGAAGTGGCCCAATGGGTAGAATAATAGAAAGAGATATACAAAATGTTATAAATAGTTCAGAACCTTTAACACCGGCTGCAAAAGAAACAATGACCTCGGGGGATTCTATCCCAACAGAAGGAAGTGGCATAGGAGGTAGAATAACATCACGAGATATATTGCTTTCATCAAAGAAAATACTAAAAGAAAATGTTATAAAAGAAGAACCTATTAAAGGAATACGAAAAATTATCTCTGATAGGATGCTGGAATCGTTACAAAATTCTGCTCAATTAACGCTTAACAGTTCAGCTGATGCTTCTGCACTACTAACATTGAGAGAAACATTTAAGAACGGTACGCTTGATTCAAGCTTTGGTAAAGTTAATATAAACGACCTTATTATGTATGCTGTTATTAAAGTATTACCTAATCACCCGATCATTAATAGTTTGATGTTAGGGAATAAAATACAATATTACGAAAATATCCATCTTGGTTTTGCAGTTGATACGCCTCGTGGATTGATGGTGCCAACAATTAAAAATGCTCAGAATTATTCATTAATAAATTTTTCAAATGAACTAAAAAGACTTGCCAATGCTTGCCGAGAAAATAAAATTCAAGTTGAGGAATTAAGCGGAGGTACTTTTACAGTTACTAATCTTGGCAGCTTTGGAATTGATAATTTTACTCCTGTTATTAATTTACCGCAAACAGCAATTCTTGGTGTTAGCCGTATTAATCTTAAACCTATACAAACAGATAGCGAAATAAAATTTGTACCGCACGTTGGGTTGTCTCTTACAATAAATCATCAAGTAATTGATGGAGTTGCGGGGGCAAAGTTCTTGCAAGATTTAGCTATTGCGATCAAGGAAATAAATTTATTAATAGCAATTTAGATAAAATATTAAGAGTTATAAATGTCTGTGAATAAATATGAAATAATTATTATCGGAGCCGGACCAGGCGGTTATCTTGCTGCAGAACGTTCCGGAGCTGCTGGGAAAAAAGTTCTGATAATTGAAAAAGAAAAATCTCTTGGTGGCGTTTGCGTTAATAAGGGATGTATCCCAATAAAGACACTTCTTAATTCAGCAAAAATATTTTACAAATCACAAAATAGTGAAATGTATGGCGTTACGGTTTCTGACGCTTCATACAACTTTGATAAAGCAATGGCTTGGAAAGATAAAGTTGTTAACTTAATGACTAAAGGTGTTGCATATCAGATGAAACGCTTTAATGTTGATGTAGTGCAAGGAGTAGCAGAGTTTGTTGATAGGAACACGGTTTCTGTTGATGGGAAATTATACAGTGGAGAGAGCATTATTATTGCAACAGGATCATCACCTATTATTCCGCCAATTGAAGGTGTTAATAATGATAATGTTATTACAAGTGATGAAGTATTCAAAATTTCAAAACCTCCTAAGAATCTTGTTATTATTGGAGGGGGAGTTATAGATAAAGAGTTTGTATAAATATTAAATGGAGCAGATAATGCCAAAATCAATTTTAATTGATCCGAAGAAAATACGTAAACCCGGCGTACTAAAATTTAAAGACATTCAATTAAACCAGTATAAATCCGATTTTAAAAAGGAAGTTAAAAAACATGGTAAAGAGAAATTAAAACAAGTGCTGATAGATATGCTCTTGATAAGAGAGTTTGAGACGGCACTTAACAGAATTAAAAGAGAAGGCGCTTACCTTGGTATTGAGTATAATCATAAGGGTCCCGCACATTTATCTATCGGACAAGAAGCCGCAGCTGTAGGACAAGCGTTAATGTTGGATAAAGAAGATTTTATTTTTGGTTCTCACAGAAGTCATGGTGAAATTCTGGCAAAAAGTTTTTCAGCAATAGCTAAAACAAAAGATGATAAACTATTAGAAATTATGAAAAACTATATGAATGGAACAGTTCTTAATATAGTTGAGAAGAGCGATAATCAAAAAAATACAAAGGATTTAGCTTACGATTTTATCATCTATGGAGTTATGGCTGAAATTTTTGCTAAAGTTACAGGATTCCATAAAGGGCTTGGTGGTTCAATGCATGTCTTTTTTGCTCCTTTTGGTAGTATGCCGAATAACGCAATTGTAGGTGGTTCCGCTGATATTGCAACCGGAGCAGCATTGTATAAAAGAATAAATAAAAAACCGGGTATTGTTATTTCCAACATTGGAGATGGTGCTTCGGCTTGCGGACCTACATGGGAAGCTCTTGCACTTGCATCAATGGACCAATACAGAACTTTATGGGGAGAAGAAAATAACGGTGCACCACCTATTATTTTTAATTATTTCAATAATTTTTATGGTATGGGTGGACAAACCTTAGGGGAAACAATGGGTTTTGGAATGCTTGCAAGAATTGGAGCAGGTGTTAATGAAGATCAACTCCACGCTGAGCGTGTTGACGGTTACAATCCTCTTGCAGTTGCTGATGCAATTGAGCGGAAGAAAAAGATATTGGAAAAAGGGAAAGGTCCGGTATTATTAGATACAATTACATATCGTTACTCAGGTCATTCTCCTTCCGATGCTTCATCATATAGAACAAAAGAAGAAATGGAATTGTGGGAAAAGAATGATGCTATTATTGAATACAGTAATTATCTGATTAAGAATAAGCTTATTACAAAAGCACAACTGGAAGAATACAAGGATGAAGTTCAAGAAAAAATCAAAGATAATTTTATTAAAGCCATAGATATGGATTTATCTCCTCGTGAAGATTTTAACTCGGAATATATTTCTACAGTGATGTTTTCAAATCAGAAAGTAGAAAAGATGGAAGATAGAAAACCTGATGTTTTAATTCCATTGAAAGAAAATCCAAGAGTAAAATCATTGGCTAAAAAAGAACGATATGCATTTGATAAAAACGGGAAACAATTTTCAAAAAATAAACTGTTCGTTTTACGTGATGCACTATTTGAAGCTTTGATACATAGAGCATATATTGATCCGACTATGGTATTGTATGGTGAAGAAAATAGAGACTGGGGTGGCGCATTTGCTGTTTACAGAGGTCTAACAGAATCTTTACCTTATCACCGATTATTTAATTCTCCAATCGCTGAAGGTGCTATTGTTGGTTCGGGAGTTGGTTATGCTTTATCGGGTGGTAGATCTGTAGTAGAATTAATGTATAGCGACTTTTTAGGGCGTGCCGGTGATGAGGTCTTTAATCAAATGGCAAAGTGGCAGGCTATGTCCGCCGGTATTCTTAAAATGCCTTTGGTACTACGAATTTCAACGGGTAACAAATATGGAGCACAACATTCACAAGATTGGTCTGCAATGGTAGCTCATATTCCGGGATTAAAAGTTATGTTTCCCGCAACTCCTTATGATGCTAAAGGAATGATGAATTTGGCTCTAAGCATGACAGACCCTGTTGTATTTTTTGAGAGTCAAAAATTATATGATGTGGGTGAAATGTTTGAGGAAGACGGAGTTCCAAGAGATTACTACGAAATTGAGGAAGGCGAACCTGTAATAAGAAGAAAAGGGAAAGATATTACTATAGTTACTATTGGTGCTACTCTTTATGTCGCTTTGGATGCTGCTAATGTTCTGAAAGAGAAGTATAACATTGAGACGGAAGTAATAGATGCTCGTTTTATTAATCCATTAAACTACGATTTAATTATTGAATCACTTAAAAAGACTGGAAAAATTGTTCTTACTTCCGATACTGTTGAAAGAGGTTCTTTCCTTAATACTATGGCTGCACAAATTAGTCAACTTGCTTTTGATGAACTGGATGGACCACCGGTAGTTGTCGGTGCAAGAAATTGGATAACTCCGGGTGCAGAATTGGAAGATATGTTCTTCCCTCAGCAGGAGTGGATTATTGATGCAATTCATGAAAGACTATTACCACTAACAGGGCATCAAGTAACAACAAACCAAACTATTGGGGAACTTCTGTATAAAAATAAACGTGGGGTATAATTAAAATGGGAAATAAAGTTAAAACAACTGCATTAAGACTTTACGGCAAAAATGATTTACGATTGGAGTCATTTGAATTACCTGAGATAAAGGAAGACGAAATACTTTTTGAAATTCAAACGAATAGTATTTGTATGTCATCTTATAAAGCTGCAATTCAAGGCGCTGAACATAAAAGGGTTCCAGACAATGTTTCGGAAAATCCAATTATACTTGGTCATGAAATGTGCGGAACAATATTAGAGGTCGGGGAAAAGTATCAAAGTAAATTCAAAGAAGGTATGAAGTGTACAATTCAACCGGCTATAAGTTACCCCGGAAAAGAACATGAAGCAATTGGTTATTCCTTTAATAATATTGGTGGGAATGCAACTAGGGGAATTATTCCTAAAGAAGTATTAGAGATGGATTGCCTTATTCCTTATAACGGGAATTCGTTCTACAATATTTCACTTGCTGAACCGGTTGCTTGTATTTTGGCTGCATTGAAAGAACAATATCACCATAGAGAAAGTAATAAATACAAACATTCAATGGGAATTGTTGAAGGCGGAAGTTTTGCAATACTTGGAGGTGCCGGTCCCATGGGATTAGCAGCAGTAGATATTCTACTAAATGCTGAAAGGAAACCGAAATTGCTGGTAGTTACTGATATAGATGATAACCGTCTTTCACGTGCCCAAAAACTATTTCAAGATAAAACGACAGATGACAAAGGAGTAAAATTATTATTTATAAATACTTCAAAAGTTTCAAATGAAGAAATCCTTAACGAGACTAATAACAAAGGTTTTGATGATATTTTTATTTTTGTGCCGATAAAGCCGTTGGTAAAACAAGCAAGTGAGTTGTTAGCTTATGATGGTTGTATAAATTTCTTTGCCGGACCGACAGATAAAAACTTTTTCGCAGAAGTAAATTTATATGATGTTCATTATAACAGGCATCATATAATTGGTTCAGCCGGAAGTGATAGTAAAGACTTAGAAGAAGCGGTTGAGTTAATTGATAAAAACATTATTGATCCGGTAATTATGGTAACACATGTCGGCGGTTTGGATTGTACTGCAGAGACAGTCATGAATCTGCCAATAATTCCATGCGGTAAAAAACTTATTTATACTCAAATATCAATGCCTTTAACGGCAATTGACGATTTTAAAAAATTGGGTGAAACAAATTCTTTCTTTAAGGAACTTGCAGATATAGTCAAAAAGACGAATGGAATTTGGTCTAAAGAAGCTGAAAATTATTTATTGGTAAATGCAGAGAAGATCGTGAAGTAATTTTCCATTATCTTGGAAATATATTCTATTCAGCAATCAAATACTTATGTATTGTCATGAATCAATAAAACAGCACTCGATAATGAAACTCGAATTGAGTAAATATTGAAATAAC
Organism: Chlorobiota bacterium; assembly: GCA_013151565.1. GTDB lineage: Bacteria > Bacteroidota > Ignavibacteria > Ignavibacteriales > Melioribacteraceae > SZUA-22. The sequence goes on along the minus strand of JAADIB010000392.1, from coordinate 975 downwards.
AATTGGTATAAAGTGAAAAGCAATGAGTATTTTAGAGGTTAGTTGCAATATTACTTATATACATTGATTTTTTTAAAATTAATGAGGAAATGTTTTGTCCCCAAAAGCAATTAAATATCTTGATTATTGATCAGTTGATAAAAGAATTAAAGTTAGACCTTCTAAGAAGTTTATATAAATCAAAACATACTAAATCTACCCATATTCGTTTACTGAGAGTGCCATACAGAGGTCTGAGAGCATGCTGGTTATTGTTATCAAAGATTTAAAATTATTATTATCTCTGTCTGAAATTCAATTTTAGGTTTCAACCTTTCCATATCTATTTGCTCATTAGCCTCAAATTTATTGCTAAATCTAGGTAGATAACCATGGAATACTTATTTGAAGAATTTAAAATCGGTTAGAACCGGGTCTCATTGAGGTCAAATTTAAAAAGAGAAGCTATTTTAAAAAAGCCCTAAGCTATTAAAAGCTAAGGGCTTTTGCGGAGAGGGAGAGATTCGAACTCTCGGTACGCTTGCACGTACGACGGTTTTCAAGACCGTTGCATTCAACCACTCTGCCACCTCTCCGAATAAAATAATTTTTTAAATTTAAGTCCAGATTTAAAAGATTTTATTTCTTTCTCTCTTTTAAAGGCATTTGACTTAGATTCAAAAGATTCAGTATATACAATTTCCCAAGGAACATAACTTTTTGTTGAACGAACCCTTGATGAATTATGTTCTTTTAATCTTCTCAATAAGTTATTTGTACAGCCAGTATAATATCTATCGGTAGATAAACTTCTTAAAATATACACATAATATTTCATTAAGACCACCAACGCATTTCCCGCGTTGCGGGACAAGCAACCTTTACCCCGCAATGCGGGGACTCTGCCACCTCTCCAAAAACAACATATCTTTCAAAATTTCAAGACTACAAATATCAAAAATTTTAGTTAAATCTCCAATTATAATTTTCGGAAGC
>JAADIB010000059.1 GCA_013151565.1 Chlorobiota bacterium | reverse complement strand
TTTCTTAGATTGTCCGGATTCTTTGTTTTCTCTATTCAATTGTTCAAGTGATTTTCTTATCATCTCCTGCTGTTTGGCTAGTCTTTGCAATTGTTGTTGCTGCTGAGGAGTTAGCTTCCCCTTGTTTAATTGCTGAGTTAGTTTATTCAACTGCATTTGCTGCTGGGATAGCTGCTGCATTTGCTGCATCATCGACATCATCCCGCCGCCTTGCCCGCCATTCATCATTTGATCCATCTTTCCCTTCATCATCGAGGCAGCTTCATTTAAATACTTCATAGCGCCCGTCTGTCCCTGCATTGCCATACTGCTGTTCCTGTTCTGCATAGCATTCATCGACTTATTCATCTCCGCTTTTGCTTGTCCAAGCGCTTTACCCATCTCCGGTGTAATAGCAAAGGTCTTTTGCGATAGGTCGGAAAGCTGCTTAATTGTCTTGTCTAAACCAGATAATATTTCTTCCTGTTTTGGCGCATTTTTATTCAATTGATTAGAGTTTTTTCCATTTGTGTTTTTTTTCAGTTCTTCCTGCTGTTTGCTCAGCTCTAAAAGATTGTTCACTGCTTTCATCATATCATACATTGTCTGAAGCTGGTTTTGCATTTGCATCTGCTGTTTCATGCTTTGCATCTGCTCCGATGTTTTCTGCATATTTTGTGAAAGCATCTGCATACTATTAAGCGCTTCCATTTTCATCTGTTTCGAAAGTTGTTTTTCTGATTCTTTTGATTTTTCTTTGTTATTTTGAGACTCCATTTCTTTTTGAAGTTTTTCCATCATGTCGTTAGGCATGTCATTAAACTCCTTCATTTTTTCTTGGAGTTTTTTAGTTTCTTCTTCTAACTTCTCAAGTTTCTTGGATATTTCATTTTGTTTTTTTTCTAAATTCTTCTGTGTTTCTTTTTGTGATAGGTCGCTTTTCTGTGTTTCATTTTTTAGATCATCTATCGATTTTTTTATGTCTTCTGTTCGTTTTAATACCTCGTCCATTTTCTGTTCAATTTGAATTCTCTTCAGTAAATTTACCGTTCTCTCCAAGCTTTTTCTGAACATCTCCTCATCAAACTTCATATTCTCAAGTGATTTCTGAGCATTTTCTCTATTCATTGATTCGAGCTGCTGCTGAAGTTTCTCCAGAGCCTTGTTCATTTCCTCACTGTTCATTTCATCCATCAGCTTTTGAAGTTCGTTATATTTTTCAAGCGTTTCTTTCGACAAAAGATCGTTTTGTTCTAAATCGTTTTGCTTCTCCGATAATTTTTTTTGTGTCTTTTCTATTTTCCTTTTAAGTTCCTTGAATTTTTGAGATGCGTCTTCAATTTTTTTCTTTTCTTCCCAATCAATTTCCTTTTTATCTGTCTTCATCTCATTGCTTAGCTTTTCCAATTCTTCCCTAAGCTTTTCTGCCTCTTCTATTGTTTCCTTTATTTCTTTAACCGCTTCTTCTTGAGTTGTTTCTGCATCATTAAATAATTCTTCTAACGTCGGGACATATAAAGTTAACAGCGGTGATTTTGTTGATTTCGGTCCGCTGATATAATCATTATCAATAACTTCAAAATAAAAAGAGACAACATCGCCGGCTGCAAGAAAAAGGTCAGATACATCCCAAACATAAAACACGTCCTGTTCTTTCTGTCTTTTATCAAAAGTGATTGGTATTGTTGTGAATTTTTCTTCTGGTGTTTCAAAGTTAGACGCAGTTAATCTATGGTGCAGTAAAAGATCTTTAAAACCGTAATCGTCACTTATTTTTAGCTGAACAAGTACTTGTTCTGATTTTGTTAGCATAGTGCTGGCTTCTGGGGCAATGACAGTAAGATTTGGATATTCATCAACCCTAGAAACAATAGAATATATCACCGGATTTTTATTCTTGTTTTTTGTGCTGTCAAAAATTACAATCTTATAATTAAGATTTTTTGATACGGGAAAAGATGTTTTTGCTTTTTTTCCATCGATTATCAAATTCTGTTTCGAGCTGTCGCTGAATATCAAATATCCTGATCTAAGTTCTTTTGAAGATTGCAGTTTTAATTCAACCTTACTTCCTTTAAGCTCACGTATATTACCGTTGTCTCTTTGTACATACTTCTTTAGCCCAGAATATTTAGGAGGAATTATTGTAAGCTGCAGCTTGCTTATGATCGGTTTATCGATCACATTTATTTTATAAACATCGCTCATTATTTCTTCACTTTGGGCAAAATATTCAACAGAGTTTTTTATTGAATTTATTCTAAACTTGAAAACTCCGTTAGTATCCGGAAAAATGTTGTGTTCAATATAGTCCGGTTCTTCCGATGATTTTGTTAAAAGTGTAATGATTTTTGGTTTTTCACCAATTGTTTCAACACTAATTACAACATCGGAATTTTTTGTTGCTGTGGTGTTTCCTGGCTCAACATAAAACTTGATTCTTTGCGGCTGTTCAAATTTTTGTGCGTAATTTATTATTCTGTATGAAGCCCCTCTCATACCGGGAATTGAGAAAAAAAGAACAACTGTTAAAATTATTGTTGTTGCCGATAAAAGAAAAAACTTTTTTGTTTTATCGAACGATACTGCTTTCTTGAAATCAAATTTTTCTGTTTTTTCATAAACTTTATTTATCGCAGCGGTAGTAAGAGATTCGCTGAAGTAATTGTTTTTTTCTTTTGAAAGCTCTATTATGTTTTTTAAACTGTCTTTTATCTCGGGATAATAATTTCCAACTTTTTCAGCAAGAATTTCATGATCAACATTTTTCCAAAAACTCTTTACTAACGGAACCAGCGTAAGTATAAATGTGCTCGCTATTGTAATAACAACACCAGCATAAAAAAGAATTGTTCTCTCTGCTATACTATTTAACCCACTTAATTCTAACAAGCTGAGTAAAACATTTAAAACCAGAATAAAAATGACAAGAAGATTTAGTCCGACTATCGCTTTTATTAAGTTCTCTTTTTTATAAAGAGCCTTTAATTTTGATTTTATTTCTTCGATTTGTTTTTCTGCTTTATTCACCGACTTTCCTTATTGTGTTAAAGCGAAAACAACTAGGTTGGTCCCAAATTTTAATGCTTCCTCTCTGATGCTCTCGGGATCGTTGTGAGCCTCTTTATCAGCCCATCCGTCACTTGGATTGCTTTCATAGGTATAATATACTGCCAGCCTTTTATCAACGAATATTCCAAAACCCTGTGGTGGCTTGTTGTTATGTTCATGAATTTTCGGAGGTCCGAATTTAAAATTATATACATTGTGGTATATCTTATGATCAAAGGGAAGTTCTACTAACTGTTTATTCGGATAGATCTTTTTTAATTCTCTTCTTACCGCTTTATCCAAACCATAGTCGTCGTCTATATAAATAAACCCGCCTTCTTCTAAATATTTTCTAATTCTTAAAACATCGTCTTTCGAAAAAACAATATTTCCGTGACCTGTAATAAAAAGAAAGGGATATGAAAAAATATCATTGCTGGAAACATCAACAAAAACATATTCCGGATTAACTTTGATGGTTGTGTTTTGCTCAACAAACTTTAACAAATTCACTTCTGCTGATGGATCGTTATACCAATCACCGCCGCCGCCATATTTTAGTCTGGCAATTTGAAACCCTGTATTTGTTTGGGCAAAGGACATGGTTGTAAATATTAAAAACATCGCTATCATGTTGGATTTATTCATAAGTGGAAATTATGAAAATATTGTCTTTAAAAATATTGAATTTTATTTCTCTAAAATATTAAGCCTTAAAGAGGAAAGTACTTTTTTATTGATTTGACTATGCGAATTTATCTGCGCAGTATAATTTATCAACTCTCTTCTCAAATTATAATTTTTACGCAATGAATCGAAATGTGTTATCTTTTCATCCCTAGAAAAACCTGATGCCTCTCTCATTAAAAGATCATCATTCTTTATTTGGTATGATTTATTAAATATAGCTGTTAGTATTTCAATATTCTTTTCCTTTTCTTCCAAACTAATTATATTATCTTCAACTTCCGGTAGTTTCGGTTTCCAGGTCGGTTTAACATTTAAGAATTTACATAGTTGTTCATATATCATTGTAGTCCCGTTGACTTTTCCCTCAAAGGAATAACCTGCTATATGAGGCGTTCCTATCTCGACCAACTCCATCAATTCCAAATCATAATCAGGTTCTTTTTCCCAGACATCCAAAACCGCAAAAATATTTTTCCCTTTCTTCAATCTGTTTTTCAGAGCATTGTTGTCAACTACTGGTCCTCGAGATGCGTTTATTAATATTGCATTTTCTTTTATTAATGAAATATTATTTTCGTTCAGTAAGTGAACGGTTTTGTCAACTCCATCTAAGTTCAAGGGTACATGAAAAGTAACAATATCACACTTTAAAGCTTCTTCTAAAGAGAAAAACTTTTTCTCTTTGCTAAATCTTTGAAGAGGGGGATCGTTTATCACAACTTTAACTCCAAGCGCATCAGCGACTGCAGCAACCTTAGTTCCTATATTGCCGTAACCAATTATACCGATACTTATTTCTTCGATGTCTAATCCATGCTTGTTAGAAAGATAAGTTATAGCAGAATAGACGTACTCTGTAACTGCAAAAGAGTTACACCCGGGTGCGTATGCAAACTGAATATTGTTTTTCGAAAGATAGTTTTTATCAATATGATCTGTCCCTATTGTCGCTGTACCAACAAACTTAATCTTTGTGTTCGCCAATAAATTTTCATTCACATTTGTGATTGATCTAACAATAAGAGCATCAGCATTAACAAGATTTTCGTTGGTAATTTTACGTCCCTGTATTAATTCAACATCACCGAAATTTTCAAACGCTTCCTTTCCAAAAGAAATATTTTCATCTACTACTATTTTCATAATCCTTCCATTCTGAGTCTGCCTGATATCCTTTTTTGTACGATACTTCTAAATTCTTTACATCCTCTTCTAACTCTTCATCTTCCCAATCGTATCTTTTATAAATGTCCTTTTTCTTAAATAGAAACGCCATGAATATTCCAACCAATCCTCCGAGTAAATGAGATTCCCAAGATATTCCTTCTTTTACCGGAAAAACTCCATACGCTAATCCCCCATATAAAAAAACAACTAACAAAGATAAAGTAATCGCTCTTTTATCTTTCTTTATAATTCCGCTAAAAAAGAGAAAAGAGACCAACGCATAAACAATACCGCTTGCGCCTATGTGATAACTTCCTCTGGCAAATATCCAAACTAAAGTTTCTGTTAAAAAATAGGATATTAAAAACACTTTTTTTGAACTTTCCTGGTAAAAATAATTTATGCTAACTCCCAGCACTAACAGAGGTATTGCATTAGAGTATAGGTGATCAAAGTTTGCATGGATCAGCGGTGAAGTTATAATTCCCAACAAGCCGTGTAAGGTTCTTGGATAAAGACCGAAAGGAATAAAACTATATCCAAAAATTACTTCAACCACTTTAATAATAGTAATAAGCAAAACAAAAGAAACCGGTAGATATAGACTTCTAATGAACTTTGTTTTTTCTTCTGTCATAAAAAGACTGTGAAGTTATGCGGTTAAAATATTAACTGAAGTATTCTTTCATTGGTGTAAAGTAGTTGTCTTTCCAACCTTTTCTATATTTTTTACCTTCGCCTTCCGGTAAATTCTCATGAACTAGAATAACTTTTGTTGATTCTCCATTCCCTTCAAAGTTTACTTCCAATAATGAGTCTTCGCTTCCTTCGGGAAAATCAGTAGTTCTCCAGGTCATCGTAATTTTCCTAGATAAGATCATCTGCTTGATTTCGCCTTCAATATAGCCATCACCGGCAGTAAACCTACTGCCTACTTTTTTTTCTATAACTGCTTTGCTTTTTGTAAATGCTGTGTGTTCGTCGCTATTTAACCAGGCTTTATATATTACACTTGGACTCGTAGGTAGCGTAACTGATAATTTTATGTTGTCCGTCATATATGTCTCCAAAAAAACTTGTTTTTAAAGTTACATAAACAAAATGTACTTACCAAATTCTGTTAATACTATTGCAAACCAAAATTATCTTTATACGTTTTTTTTACCATTTTGTTTATCCATCTGTATAGATTATGCACTTCTTCAATAGGTAGGTTATTTATGCTTCTCCATTGTTTTAACTTTTTATCTGTCTCATAAATTATTTCGTTTTCAATCGGTCGAAGAACCTGCACAAATCCTTTTCCTTCTTTATTAATAACTTTAGATAGTTTTAAGTACCTATATCCCGAACCTCTTTTGATTGGAAAGCATTGATTTTTCAGTTTCAGTGCATAGTTGCAAAGCGGAGCGTTTCCAGTGGAATCTGCAATCAGTATATCAGGCAATGTGTTTCCTGCCTTAACCCAAGTTGGAATAGCAACAGATGTAAATTGAAAACCGAGGATAGTCCAAAGTGTTGAAAGTTCCGGATCTTCGTCTGGCTTAACTCCTTCTATCAAAACAGTGGATGTAGAATTGTTTCTAACAATATAATCTTGAAAAGCTATAAAGCTATTATCGTTACTGCTGATTGTAACATTTTTATTATAATCAACATCAAGCAGCGAGTGTTTTAAACTTCTACTTATATCCTGAAGAATAAATTTTTTATTTAAATTGTTTTCTTCCGATGCTTTATAAAATAATTCTTCTGCAGTTAAGTATCTTATATAACCATATCCGTCATCAGCCGTTCCGTTAAAAGAATAATTTGTTCTAATTGCATATCCAAACGGTGCATTAGATGGTTCATTAACATCAAATTTTTTATAAGAAAAATTATTGGTCTCAAAATAAGCCGCTCCGCCATGAGCATCAATAACTCCAAAGTTAGCTTCAACCCCTATTGGTTTATCATATTCTTTCAATAAATTTTCAAAGTCGTCAACCGTGCTGCATTCCTGCAGAGCTCTTTTCATCACAACACCTTCTTTATCTTTCAACGTCGTTGTGTCATTTCTATCTTTCATATTGTAAGAAGCTGAATTAATGATAGCGAAACCTTCGCTATTGACTCCGCCCCATACTTCATCTCCATTGATATCATCAGAATTCACAAGACCTATATATTCATATTCTCCATCATTGAAGAACATCAACTTGTTCTGCAAATGATCTGAGTCCCGATGTTTTAGTAAGAGAGGTCTGCCGTTTGTTGTAAATTTACCCGATATAATTGCTGTGGTACAGGCAAAAAGATCGTATATTAGAAAAAACATTAAAAAGAAAATAAATTTTTTCATTTTTTAACCTGATAATTTTTTATTCTATTGATGTAGATAATTTGTTTATAAAGTGTATTAATAATGTTAATTAAAAATTACAAAAATAATTTTTGTTAATTATACTTACTTATACTAAAGTTATTAACATTTCTCTTATATTGAAAACTTCTATTTTAATAAGTAAACTAAGGAAAAACAACTTATCCACATATTAACATGCTTATTATTATTATTTAATTTAAATTTAAATTTATATAAATACTAATAGTGTGTGGATAAGTTTATAAGCTCTTTATTCTACTCGGTTTTATAAAAATTTCTCACAATTATTCATACGTTTTATATTGTAAATCCGGTTAATTTTTAATATATTTCCTCGATTAAAATCTTTAATTTTGGAGCAAATTGATGGAATTTAAGGTCAATAGTAAAGAACTAGAAAAACTACTCACAAAAATAATTCCTGCAGTACCGACAAGGACCCCAATGTCAATTTTAGAGAACTTCCTTTTTGAAATAAAAGACGGTTCTTTAACAATTAATGCAACTGATTTAGAGATATCTATGAAGTCTTCCATCAATATTGTTTCGGAAGAAAATGTAAGTATTGTCGTGCCGGCAAAGCTGACTCATGATATTCTAAAGTCATTAGGAGATACCACCGTTTACTTTGAGATAACTCAAAATGGTAAGCTAAATTTAAAGACAGATAATGGTGAGTATTCCATAAGTTATTTAGATGCACAAGAGTTTCCTGAAATTCCAACTTTCCCTACAAATGCAGATGATATTTACGAGATCACAATGAACGGGTTGGAATTAAAATATGCATTGGATATTACATCATTTGCAATGAGCAAAGAAGAAATGCGCCCTGCGATGATGGGAACGTATTTACAGTTTGAAAGTGAAGGTTTAAGATTCGTTGCAACAGACGGACATAGATTAGTTAATCTTTTGAAGAAAAATGTTAAGGCTGATATCAGCGATCAATACGTAATTCCAGAAAAAGCAATTTCAGTTCTTCAAAAAATATTAGATGAAAAAGATATAAAGATTTTCTTAAGCAAAACACATATGTCGTTCAAGCTTAATGATATTGAATTGATAACAAGATTGATTGGGCAAAAATATCCCGATTATAAAAGTGTAATACCTTTGGAAAATGAGTTCGACTTAAAACTCAAAACAAAAGATATTCACACGGCTATAAAAAGAATGATGTTGTTTTCCTCTACTTCAAGCACAAAGAGAGTTAAGTTTGCAATTACAGAAAATAATTTAGAGATATCTGCAGAAGATATCGATATGGGAAATTCCGGAAAAGAAAGTGTGATGTGCGAGTATAATGGAAATCCGATAGAAATAGGTTTTAACTCACAATATGTAAATGATATTTTAAGTCATTTAACTAGTGAAAAAGAAATAATATTTAAGTTGCATTCAGCCACTAAAGCTGTAATTATTGTGCCAAGTGAAAGTAAGGAAAACCAAGAACTGATGATGTTAGTCATGCCTGTTCGTTTGAATAATTAATATGATTTTAAATAATTTAGAGTTGACCAATTTTAGATTACACAGGCATACAAAAATAAAATTCTCCGAGCAACTAAATTATATAGTTGGCGGGAACGGTCAAGGAAAAACATCTCTATTAGAAGCGATATATTATCTCTGCACATCTAAGAACTTAAGTCAATCAAAAGATCAAGAAGTTGTTTCTTTTGATGAGGCGTTTTTTAATATCAAGGGAAAATTTTCCGATCTTATAAACAATAATGTTGAAGTTATTTATTCTAGTAAAGAGAATAAAAAAGTGTTGAACTTGGATGAGAAGGTTATAAAAAGAGCTTCAAATTTAATAGGAAAATTTCCTGTTGTTACGCTTACACCTTCAGATCATTCAATAACCATGGGTGCTCCAGCTGATAGGAGAAAATTTGTTGATTCGGTTATTTCGCAAGCTAGTAATACGTACTTAAAAATATTGATAGATTATAATAGAACTTTACGACAAAGGTCTGCTCTGTTGTATCAGATAAAAGAAAATTTTCAGCCGCAGTTGATAGATCAACTGGAAACATGGACAGAGTCGTTAGTAAAACTTGGAAGTGAAATTATAGAACATCGGATAAAGTTTGTTAAAACGTTCGGTGAATATATTGTTGAGTCGTACAAAACAATTATGAATAACATAGAAATTCCGAGTATAGAATATAATTATCTGAACGAAAGTAGCGATAATGAAATTCATCAAACGTTTAGAAAAGAAATTGAACGTATGAAAGATCAAGAGATTATAAGAGCTAAAAATTTAGTTGGACCGCACCGCGATGAATTTCTTTTTAAAATAAATGATTTAGATCTGAGAAAATATGGATCGCAAGGG
>JAADIB010000359.1 GCA_013151565.1 Chlorobiota bacterium | reverse complement strand
CTGATTTTCAACAGTTAGTTACTCCGATTGACAGCTTCTTTGTTAATGGAGGAAGATTTTTAACTTACTTTGATCAGAATCGAAATGTTGACAGAGGAAATGAACTTATTGCAACTCATTATATCAATGGACTTCAAGCCCAATACTATTCTGCAACAGCAACTACCCTATATAGAAATGTTGATGGAAACATTGGCAAATATTTTCCTGAAGAAATTGATCATAACTTTGTCTGGACACTACAGTATGATGACCCTGATGTAAAGGTTGAACTTATGAATTCAGATGGGAATCCTGTAATCATCTCAAAAGTCATTAAAAACAGAGGATTATTAGTTGTTAGCGCTATTTGGCAAATCAAAGATGACGATGCAATGAAAACACAATTTAACCCTGCTTTATTAGGGTTAAATGCAATATCAAAAAACTTACTATTACCACAATTATTAAACGCAATAAAAACCGAAAGTAATAGTAACAAATTTGATAAATGCATTTTGTTCAGTAATTCGGATTCGTTAATATTTATTAATGATGCTGTAATTTCTGTTAATTCATATTTATCAGATTTTAATTCACCCCCAATATTTCATACAATTAATCTCCTTGATGGAGAAGAACTTTCTTTACCGTTTGTTTCTGAGAATTTAAAAACATATTACGGAAGCGGATATTTGCTTCAATTACTATCGGATTCTACATATGGATTACATTTTGAAAGATATAACTCTGAATGGGATTTTATAGCTTCTTCCTTATCATATTCTTCTTTGCCATTATTAGAAAATTTTTCTATAACATCTACTGCTGATGATGGTGCTGCTGAAGTATATAAAATTATTGAAGTCAATCCCATTAAAAATGACCCGAATAAACCAATGTTTTTTATTGGTTCAACTTCTGGAAAAAGTAAATTAAACTTTAGTATCAATGCTACTTATAACGGCATTGATAATCCTAAAACTAGTGATGTTGAGTTTTTATTCAATCATGATAGCACAAAATATGAAACAATTATTCCTTCACTATTGGCTAATGAAAAACTAAAAGAAATGTTTACTACCGAACCAATTGATACTGCTGGAATTGTTGCTCTCTCTATTAAGTATAATTTATTGACCGATTACACAGCACTATTAGCGCTTGAGCCAGATAGTTCAATCCACTTTATGAAAGATCCTTTTGATGAAGGTGACTTAACCGATGTTGATATGATAGATGAGCAAACCAATTATGATTCAACATTTATTGAAATATATCCGAATCCATTTAACAACCAAGCATCAATTGCTTTTAATATGGCAGAAAAATCATTGGTAGATATCAGTATTTACAATATTCTGGGTCAAAAGATCATTGACTTAGTAAAATCTGAATATGTTGAAGGATATAGGAAATATATCTGGAATGGAGTAAATTCAAGTGGTGCTGTCACAAGCTCAGGTATTTATTTTGTAATTCTGCATTACCAAGAAATTGATTCTAATACTAAAAACATGATTTCAAAGAAAATACTTTATTTGAAATAGGAAAATATTGTTAGATGCAAAAAGTTGTATTAATAACAGGTTGTTCTTCCGGGATTGGCAAAGCATTAGCATTGGAGTTTTCCAATAATGGCTTCCAAGTGATAGCTACTGCAAGAAAACAAGATAGTATTTTAGAGTTGGAGAAAAAGGGTTGTTACATTGAACAACTTGATGTTACCAACAATGATGACCAAACAAGAGTAGTTGACAAAATATTGGAAAAGTTTAGCAGAATTGATGTTCTGATCAACAATGCCGGTTACGGACTTATAGCTCCGACCATTGATTTAACAGACGAAAAAATACATCGGCAATTTGAAACAAATCTATATGCGCCTTTATCACTTATCAGAAAGATTGTTCCTTCGATGAAGAAAAATAAATCAGGATTAATTGCCAATATAGGCAGCATTTCCGGAATTGTTGCAACTCCTTTTGCCGGAGCGTATTGTGCAAGTAAGGCGGCGTTACATTCATTCTCCGATGCACTGCGAATGGAACTAAAACCTTTCGGAATTAAAGTTATGACTGTTCAGCCAGGTGCAATAAAATCAAATTTCGGCGAAGCATCAATGAAAAGAGCTTCAAGTAATTTCAGTGATAATTCATGGTACAAATCTTTGGAAAGTTCAATACTAAAAAGAGCAAACGGCTCGCAAGTTGTTGCAACCCCGGCAGAAGATTTTGCAAAGAGAATTGTAAAAGTTGTGAAAGGTGGAAACATTCCTGCAACTCTTCTTATCGGCAAAAAAAGCAGAAGTTTACCCTTGCTTAAAAAAGTTCTTCCAGCAAAAATGTTAGACTCAATTCTAATGAAAAAATTCGGACTGAAAACGCTCTAAAGTTACGGCAACTATTACAACCCAAAAATTTAAGTAATTCTAATTTATTTAGGATAACAACTTTTTTCAAAGCATTTTAAAATAATACTTCTAGTATGTTTATTGTGCCTTGTATTCGCATTTATTAGAAAAACACTACAAAGAGGTTGCTTTAAAAAGGTTAATTACACCATTTATTACATTACTGGTTATTTTACAAATTCCACTTTTATCACAAAATTTACCACGTGAAAATCAATTTTCCGGCGGAATACAACTTGGTTATTATAATGGATTCAGTGTTGGAGGAAACATAAAAATTGCCAATTTTGCTGAAGATTTTCCATTACAGGCTAAATTAAGTTTGAGCTATACATATACAAGCGGCGGTGATGCAATGTTTACCCATAAAGTATTTATCAATAATAATACTAATGGAGTGCCGGAAGAGAGCGTGATATTTTTGATTTCAGATTTGATTTTATGTATAAATTCAATCTTCTCTCAACAAAAAGGACTTTTATTATCTTCGGACCTCGATACACAATGTTTACAGCATTCTTTAGCTATATCGGCAGGAATGAAGAATTTAAAGTAACCGCCGACCAATGAGGTATTGGTGCGGGTTTGGAGAGTTACTTTAGAATGAGTGAAAGATTTGATTTGGTTTTACATACCCCGGTTACGATTACTTTTTCCCAAGCAGTATTGACGGACACGATACAAGTTATAATACTGACGATCACAACATAAATCCACGTGAAGATTATAAATATGCCGATGCCGATGAAGCAATAAATCAGCCAAAACATATGTTAAGATTAATGGTAGGGTTTAATTATAATTTTTGATATAAAAAACCTTAAAGGTTTATCCTCCAATTCTGAAAAGTACTATGAATACTTTTATTGATATTATGAATATTTTTGACTACATTAAAAATAAAAAAGGTATGTTATGAGTAAGACTATAACTTTACGAATTGACGATGAAGTTTATCAAATACTAAAAACTGCAGCTAATGGAGAAAAACGAACTATTTCTAATTTTATTGAATTTGCTGCTCTAAATTACCTTTCATCCTCAACATACGTTTCCGATAAGGAAATGGAGGAAATTATGAATGACACCGAATTAAAAAACAGTATACATAATGCGTTGAAGGATATCGAAAAAGGAGATTATTCGATTGTTTCCTAATTATAAGATAGCTGAAACATCAACATTCCAAAAGGAAATTGAAAAGCTTAGATCTTCCAATATTTATACAAAAATCAAAAATGTCGTTTATCCTCAATTAAAAAAGAACCCATACTTTGGACCAAACATTAAAAAATTAAAAGGGGAATTTGATGGTCTTTATCGATTTAGAATTGGTGATTACCGACTATTTTATAAAATCGATGAAGAAAAAGTGATAATTTTTATACTAAGTCTGAAACTTAGAAAAGATTCATATAATTAGATCTTAATCTCATCTTCCGCATAAGTGTTTTCTGTTTCGCAGACACGTACTTTTATTTTGCTTATTCCGGAAGGAATATCTGCTTTGGATATTTCACTTAAAAAGTAACCAACAAGATTTTCTGCTGTTGTTTCAAACGGTAAAATAACATGTGCAGTATTTAATTTTTTTAACATTGCAATAAGCTCCGTATCTTTATTCCAAACAACAACTGTATGATCAAGCCTATTTATAATAGGAGCCACAACATCTTTAACATCGAAATAATCCATTACCATTCCAGTATTTGTATCAATCTCTCCTTCGAATTCCACTTGTAGCTTATATGAATGTCCGTGCAGGTTAAAGCACTTCCCTTTATGGCACTGAAGTCTATGCCCCATTTCCCATCTAAAATCCTTTGATATTTTCATCATACTCCTCGCTTGTCAGGTTCCCAAATATATTTATGCATCTGCAATTGAAATATTACATTTAATTTATCTTCCAATATCCACTCGGATATTGTAACCGGTTCAAGTTGTCCGAAAACAACTGAGAACAAAATTTGACATTTATTATTTAACTGATATTTCTCTATAACTTCTTTTGCCCACTCATAATCATTCCTGCCACCCATCACAAACTTTATTTCATCACTCTTTTTGATAAAATCAATATTCTCATAAAGATTCTTTTTCATCATACCGCTCGAAGGAGTTTTCAAATCCATAACTATCTTCACCCGATCGTCAACATCTCTTATAGGAAGACTTCCTCCGGTTTCAAGCAATACTTCAAAGTTCAGATCACACAAATTCTTCATTAACTTGAGTGATTCATTCTGCATTAAAGGCTCACCGCCGGTTATTTCAACTAAGTTACAGTTATATCCTTCTACTTCTTCAATTATTGTCTCTATTGATTTATCCGCACCATCATCAAAAGCATATTCCGTATCGCAATAAGTGCAGCGTAAATTGCAATATGTCAACCGTACAAACACACATCTGCGTCCGGCATAAGTGCTTTCACCTTGAATGGAATGAAATATTTCGTTTATCTTTAGCATAAGACTTTTATTTTAATCGAGTTACAAAAATAGCAATATTAATTTTAGAGTGAAATCTGAAAAATCAAAAGTTTGACATACGGAATCGATAATTGTATATTTGTAAACTTGTTAATAATAATTTTAGGATAAACTATGGCGCATCATAAATCGGCGAAAAAAAGAATTAGACAGAATGCAAAAAGAAGAGTTAGAAATCAAGCTACGCTATCAAAGATAAAGACACTCATGAAAAAAGTTCATTCTTCAACAGATAAAACAGAAGCTGAAGGGACATTAAAAGAAGCTGTTTCATTTATTGATAAAGCGGTAAGCAAAGGAAGATTACATAAAAACACAGCAGCAAGAAGAAAATCTTCCCTTACAAGACATGTAAATAAATTAAGCGCTGAATAATTTTTATTTAGGATTTTAAGAATTTTAAGCGATGCCGGAATATCTATGCATCGCTTTTTTATTTTAAAAAGTCTTTGAATAGCCTATTTTATCGTTCTGTTTTGAGTATATTGCTTTAATATTTTTTACTCTCGGGAGGCGTAGCATCTAAAACAGAGTAAAATAAGCAATAAATATTATTAAAAAAATAAAGTTGCTACAATTTTTAGTTTATGCAAAGCCTCCTATAAGTCCGAAATAGAATCAATACCCTCCGGCATAGGCAGATAAAATCTGATCTTTCTTACATCCCCGTTTTTTGTCTCAAGTTTTTCAACTTTCTTTTTAATTAGAATCGAGTGTTCAATAAAAACATCATCCTCAATAATACTGCCGAATATATAGCTTGTTCCTTTGATCGTTACGTTCTTTCCAATTTTAAGCGGGAATTCATCACTGCCGGTCATATTCACACTTGATTCAATCCTGGAATTATCTCCTATTACAATATTTCCTTTTATGATATTACCCCAGAGTACTTCAACATTATCCCCAATCTTTAAAGTCTGATTTTCATGGGTAGATAAGTGAACATTTTCAGAAACTGTAATATTCTTACCAAACTTAACATCCCCTCTCACACATGCATTCTTCATTAAAGTTAAATTATAATTTACCTTAACATTTTTACCAAGATGGGCGCCTTTACCTATTATAATATCCAGCGGCTGACCTTTTTTATCTAACTTCATTATCTGTTCAACAACATCTTCATGAATAAAAAAATCGTAAGGATCTTCAAACACAACAATATCTTTTAGTTTGTCATAAACCATATCTCTGGCAATATTTTCCATCTGTAAAAGAACGGATTTATTATTGAAACCCATAAGAACATGCTGCTCGCGAGGAGGTACTGCACGAACTGTTAATCCGTTATTGTTGAATACAGAAATCAAATCGGTAATATAAATTTCACCTTGTACATTATTGCTGTCAAGTTGACCGATTAACTTTTTCATTTTTCTGAAATGAACCGCATAAACACCGGAGTTGAATTCGTTGTTCTTGATTAATTCTTCTTTTGTAAAGCTATATTCCTTTCCTTTAAAACTTGTGATGTAAGGCTTGCCAGCATCCAGGCTCAGAATGTCTTTATGTTCAATGATCTCTATTACTTTTCCTTTATCCTCACCTGACCAATTTCCGTTAACATCTTTATCTTTTACTCTAACAATTCTTCCATAATTGTTATTCTGCGGATCACCCTCATAAATTCCGGTAAGCACCATCATATCTGCACCGGATCTAACAAAGTTTCTTTTGAAATTACTGATTGTTTTACTATCGATAAGCCCCATATCACCAGGTAAAATATATACAGTTCCATCGTAATCAGCCTTAATATTTTCAAGGGCTACTTGTACCGCATGTCCGGTGCCATTTTGTGTTTCCTGATAGGCAAACATAGTGTTCGATCTTGAACCAATTACTTTGATTACATCTTTTGCTTTTATGCCGACAACAATTATTGAGTTGACATTTTTGAGTCCGCCTTTTGATGCTTCGAATACACGTTCGACAGTAGGTTTTTCCCAAATTTTATGAAGCATTTTTGAAGTGTGTGATTTTATTCTTTTTCCATGTCCGGCTGCAAGAATTATTGTAGTTTCCGAAAGTTTATTGTCAAACTCATTGCTATACTTTGTAATTGTTTCATGAATATTATTTCTCATTATTTTCTAACCTCGTTAAAATTACTGTAAAATCCAATATGAAATTTTTGATTATTGCTCTGATGCAGCAGCGAGGGCATTAAAAGTAACTGCATAAAGCTGAATTTGCTTAAGCATTGCTCCAAGCCCGTTCTTGCGAGTTGGAGAAAGATGCCTATCAATACCAATCTTCTGCAGAAACTCTGGCGGTGAACTCATTATTTCGCCTGGTTCATGACCGGAATAAACTTTAACAAGCAAAGCTATTAAGCCCTTAACAATCATCGCATCACTATCAGCAACAATTATCATTTTGCCATCTTTGAGTTCCGCATGCATCCAGACTTGCGATTGGCAACCCTCAATTTTGTTCTTCTCAGTTTTGAGTTCTTCCGACATCTGCGGAAGTTCTCTGCCAAGTTTTATGATCTTGGTATATTTATCCTCCCAAGATTCAAGCTCCTCAAACTCTTTTACCAATTGATTTTGGATGTCAATTATTTTCATATCTTCTGTCTTATTTAATTAACAAATATACTAATCTTTACATTAAATTTTAACGACTTAGACTCAATTAATTGCGATTTTACTTTAGGTGTTTATCGAACCACATTTTTCTTAATGCATCTACTTCCTTGCGGTGAGATTTTAGAAAATGATCTCCTTCTTCAAACATTACAAGTCTAAATTTAATTTCTAATTCTATTAGTTTTGATGAGAGGTCAAGGGTGTCGTGCGGCAGCACTCTTTTATCGTTGGTTCCGTGCATTAGCAAAAGCGGAGTCTTCGTTGACAATTTATCTGCAAAATTAATAACCGAGCGGGTATTACATTCGCTCTGGAAATCTTCGCTTCCATATTGCCCCATTGTTGCCTGATATAATTTTTTCATGAACGGACTTTCGTCAGCATTGCATCTGAGATTTGCAATACCTCCTGTTACAATTGCTGCTTTGAACAGATTTGTTTTTGTCAATACAAGATAGGTCATCATTCCACCGCGGCTCCAACCTTCAATTCCCCATCTGGAATTATCAGCGGTTTCAATTTCTTCCGCCAGCGGAATCAAGTTCATCACATCATTAATATCACTGCCTCCAAATTCATCAATGCCCTCACCTCCGTCGTTGCCTCGATACTGCGAAGCAAAAACAACATATCCCCAGCTTGCCAACTGCCCGAAGATCCCTTGCGCATTGAAAGAATCAATCGCGCCGGCATTACCAATCCCTCCCCGGTTCCAAATAATGCACGGATATTTTTTAGAATCATCCTTCGGATAAGCAATATATCCTTTTACTTTCAATCCGTCGGAGTTGTATGTAATCTTCTCAACAACTACAGAATCAACAGCAGCAGCACCCCAACCGCTTTTGATCATTTTTAATTGTGATTCTGTTAACCCCAATTTATTTCTTTCCAGTATTAATTTGGACATACTTTCAAATCCATAAAAATTGTAAATTGCATGTTTAAATTATCGAATAATTTTCTAATAAATACTGAATTGTTATGACCAAGAAAACGAAGAAGACTTCCAAGAAAAAGCAATCAAAGGTTTTTCAGATAATAGGAATTATTTTAATTATCGGGATACTTTTGTATTTAGCATTTGCTAATCTTTTCAAACAGAGTAATAATGAGAAAACAGCAGTGAAATCTAATACTACAATTGACTTTGTGAAAAACGGCGAGTTGACATTCTTAACAAGCACCGACAAGTATATTTCAAAAATAGATATTGAAATTGCAGAGGATGATAACTCCAGAACTCAAGGATTGATGTACCGTGAAAAGATGAAACAAAATCAAGGAATGTTGTTCATATTTCCATATGAAACGATGCAGTCATTCTGGATGAAGAATACTATTATCCCGCTTGATATTATTTTTGTTAACGGGAATAATGAGATCGTTACAATTCGTAAAAATACCGTCCCGTTTGATACGGGGCATTATGCCTCTACAAAACCTGCTCAATTTGTCATTGAAGTGGATGCTGGCTATACGGACTCGCTGGGAATTAAGATCGGTGATAAGATTGTTTGGAGACGAAATTAATAATTTGGAATGAAAAAGTGAAGAATAAATTTTACAGCGATTTTGATTTTGAACGAGTCTCCGAAAGCAACCGATCTGAAGATTATAGAACTCCATTCCAGATTGATAGGGACAGACTAATTCATTCTTCCGAGTTTAGAAGACTGCAGGGAAAAACGCAGGTTTTTTTGCCCGGAGAAAACGATTATTACAGAACTCGCCTTACTCACTCAATTGAGGTTGCACAGATCGGCAGATCGATTTGTAATTTTGTTACAAAGCAGCATAAAGATATTTTCAGTGATGAATACCATATCGATCAGGATTTGGTAGAGTCTGCCTGTTTAGCTCATGATCTCGGGCATCCCCCTTTCGGTCATGCAGGTGAACGAACTTTGAACAAGTTAATGGAGCCATACGGCGGTTTTGAAGGCAATGCTCAAACACTCAGACTTCTGACAGATATTTTTTATACAATAGGTGAAAATAGACGCGGCATGAAACCAAGCCGAGCCTTTCTGGATGCGGTTCTAAAATATAAAGCTCTTTACTCAGATTTTGATAAACCGAAGAATCATTTCATCTATGATTATCAAAAACAATATATCGACTTTGTGTTTGGAGATAAAGAGCTTCCGAATGAACTAAACGATCCCGGTGAATTGAATGATCTTAAAAGTATCGAGTGTCAGATAATGGACTGGGCGGACGATACGGCTTATGCAGTAAATGATCTTGTCGATTCAATTTCCGGCGGGTTTATCACAATTAAAAA
>JAADIB010000351.1 GCA_013151565.1 Chlorobiota bacterium | reverse complement strand
GCGGGAATCGTGATCTCGGCAGCGTTAGCCGCGGCAATGTCTTCATTGGATTCAAGTATTAACGCTATCTCTACTGTTACGGTAAACGATATCTATCGCCGGCACATTGCAAAGGATAAAGATGATAAGCATTATCTTCATGTAGCTTGGGTGGCGGCTGGTGTAGCGTCAGTATTTATGATCATCGGCGCGATAATTTTAATTTATGCCGACACGAAAACAATCCAGGATGCGGCAACGATTTTATCATCTGTTGTAATGGGCGGTGTGTTTGGTATGTACATGCTTGGTTTTGTAACAACACGCGCAAATTCAAAATCGGTTTGGTTAGGTATTGCAGTTACTTTTGTTTTTTCTCTATGGACTGTTCTGGCAAAACAAGGATTAATGCCGGATTCTCTAACTGTTCCGTTTGATCTTTATTATACAGGAATGATCGGGCATATTTTGTTGTTTGCTACTGCTTTTGTAGCTTCTGTATTTATTTTTAAGAAAAAGGAAAAAAAGGATTTGACAAATTTAACTGTATGGACCCAAGATGGTAAGCCAATAGAATAGTGACTGAATAGCACTCGGATTTAACGGATCGAACAGATACCAACAAATCAATTAACAAAAACCTCCGAGGTCTTAAAGACCTCGGAGGTTTAGAATATAAAATAAAAAATTGGAAATGAATAGTATAAATATCTCAACAAATTGTTTAACACATAACATCGATTCATCAGAAATTCAACTGATAGAAAAAATGAACAATCTCCAAGAGGATTTGGATTCAAAAATTTCCGATGGACTTATCATTGCTTTCTCGGGTGGAGTTGATAGTGCTTTTCTACTATGGGCTGCAAAAAAGATTCTGGATGTAAATGGAGGAAAGTTATTAGCGTTTACAACCGATAGCCCAAGTCTGCCTAGAGCAGAATTGAATGAAGCAGTTGAATTTGCAATTAACTTAGGTGTTGATCATAAAATTGAAAAAAGTCATGAGTTTGATGATCCGAACTATCTTCAAAACGATTTGAACAGATGTTATTTCTGTAAAAAGGAATTGTTTCGTCTAACCGGTGAAATTGTCGAAAGCAATGAGTACAAATGGGTAGCATACGGTTATAACGATTCTGACCGATCGGATTTTAGACCCGGACATAAAGCCGCTTTAGAGAATGAAATTACTGCACCCTTGGCAGATGCAGGTTTAACGAAAGACGAGATACGCAAAGTTCTAAAGATCAACGGCATTAACTTATCCGACAAACCATCTAACCCTTGTTTAAGTTCACGCGTTATGACCGGTATTTCAATATCGGAAAAACGATTACACGATATTGAAGAATTGGAAATCATGATTGAACAAGCCGGCATTAAAATAAAAAGAGTGCGAATATGCAGAGACGGAAATGAAGATTTTCTCCGGATTGAAATAGGCAAAAACGAAATGAGACATTTTCTTGATATCAGTGAACAGGTGGCAAACGAAGGTAAAGCCAGGGGATATAAATGGGTCACTCTCGATCTATCCGGCTACAAAATGGGTGGCGGAGTAAAATAAAAATAATCTTCTAAGTTCAATATTGTTTTTTTATAATTTCTTATAAATTACTTATCTTACAATCCAGATGCATCCCAAATTACTCAAAATTTAAAATTTCACAGTTCAAAGCATCTAAAAATCATTAACAAAATAGGATATCCACAAATGAAATTAGCAAACAGAGTAGGTGCTGAATCGGTACTTTCTGGCTGGTACTTGGCGGGTGCGGTAGTGCTGTATTAGCTGCCGGTATTCCTGGTGTTGGAATTGGTTATATGGGGATAGCTCTTACATTCGGTTTAACAGTCTTAACTCTCGTTTATGGATTTGGTCATATTTCCGGGGCGCATTTTAATCATGCAGTTACAGTAGGATTATGGATGGGAGGACGCTTCAAATCTTCCGATATATTTTCATATATTGCCGCACAAGTTTTAGGTGCAGTTGCTGCCGCTGCAGTTCTTTTTCTTATAGCAAGCGGTAAGGAAGGTTTCGATCTCGGGTATGGTTTTGCCGGAAACGAGCAAGCTGATTAATATTTTTATTTGATTCCATCCATCCAATTGTTGATCTTTTCTTCAGATAGATGGAATGAATACTTTGGTGAATTAAAATGACATGGATCTGCGAGACATGCGGGAGAGAGTTTAAAAATACAAATCAATGGCATTCGTGTGAGCAATCGACAATTGAGCAGCATATAAATGGTAAACCCGAATTTGTTGTTGAAATGTTTCATAAATTACTTGATGTGGTTTCAGAATTCGGTGACATTGAATTACTTCCACTCAAAACTGTAATCCAGGTACAAAGGTCATCAACTTTCCTCTCGATCTATCTCAAGAAAAATAAGATTCATCTTGAATTCCAAGCAATGAAAGAGAAGAAATTACCGTGTATTACCAAAATGATCAGGATCTCCAAAAATAGGGTTTTTCACCTTGCAGATTTGAAAGAGATAAACGAGATCAACACTGATCTGACCAAAGCTTTAAAAGAAGCGTATAATCTATCTAAAGGAAATTAATTAGCTAATTCGCCTTCTTAATTTAGTTACAAATTTTGCCATATTTTATTTTCAGGCGGTTCGCTATTTTTGTACTCTAATCCTACTTTTATATTAATTCTATTAATCTTGATTAAACAAATAGAATTATACGGTAGGATGTTTGAAAAAATATCGTTTCATAACGTTTGAAGTAGTTCCTTTCATTGTAATAAAAGGCACTTTTCTGTAACTTTAAACTTATGAAAAATTGGAGAAGTGAATGTTACAAGGACTATTAAAGAAAGTATTCGGCGATAGGAATGAAAAAGCTCTGAAAGAGTTATGGCCGATCGTTGATGAGATCAATCAAGAGTATGAAAAATTGCAGGGTCTTAGTGACGATGAGTTACGTGCAAAAACGGATGAGTTCAGAGAGAAAATTCAAGCTTATACAGAAGAGACCCGTAAGAATATTGAAGATATAAAAGCAAAACTGAAAGCCGACAGAATTGATGAGGATAGAAACAGTTTATATGATAAACTTGATGAACTGAATGAACTGTTGGACGAGCAGTATGAAGAAATTTTAGATCAGCTTCTGCCGGAAGCATTTGCAGTTATTAAAGATACTTGCCGCCGCTTGGTTGGTAAATCGTGGGATGCTGCCGGAACAAAAATTACATGGGAAATGGTTCCTTACGATGTCCAGTTGATTGGCGGTATTGTTCTGCATCAGGGTAAAATTGCTGAGATGGCTACCGGTGAAGGTAAAACGCTTGTTGCAACAATGCCTATTTATTTAAATGCGCTTACAGGGCGTGGAGTGCATCTGGTTACGGTCAACGACTATCTGGCAAAACGTGACAGTGAATGGATGGGAGAAGTTTATAAATTTCACGGATTGACAGTCGGATGTATTTTGAATACGATGGATCCCGAACAGCGCAAAGATATATATGCAAGAGATATCACATACGGAACTAACAACGAATTCGGTTTCGATTATCTGCGTGATAATATGGCGGTCTCATTAGAAAATTGTGTGCAGAGAGTTCACAACTATACCATAGTTGATGAAGTTGACTCCGTGCTTATTGACGAAGCAAGAACACCGTTGATAATTTCAGGTCCGGTTGGAAATTTAGACCATAAATTCTATGAGATGAAACCGAAAGTTGAAACGCTATACAGAAAGCAGACAGCTCTTGTTGCACAGTTGGTTCAAGAAGCCGAAACAATTTTGAAATCTGAAAATGGCGACAGAGCGGCAGCCGGTAAGGCTTTACTGCGCGCTAGCAGGGGATTACCTAAAAACAAGAGGTTGCTTAAATTATTGAGTGAACCGGAATATCAGAAACTTCTGAACCATACTGAACTTGAATATTTGAGGGATAATGCAAAGTATATGCCTGAAATTGACGAAGAATTATATTTTGCTATTGACGAAAAACAAAATTCACTTGACCTTACAGAAAAAGGACGTGAAGAACTTGCATCCGGTTCCGGTGAAGGAGCAGACTTTTTTATCCTTCCCGATCTTGGAACTGAAATCAGTAAAATTGAAAACGATGAATCTCTCACTGACGAACAGCGCATAAAAATGAAAGATGAACTTTATCATCTTTACGGAGAAAGAAGCGACAGGATCCATACATTGAATCAACTGCTAAAAGCCTATACAATGTTTTCAAGAGATGATGAATATGTTGTAACCGAAGATGGCAAAATAGCGATTGTTGATGAGTTTACCGGTCGTGTTCTTCCGGGCAGAAGATATTCTGACGGACTGCACCAGGCGATTGAAGCAAAGGAAAATGTAAAAGTTGAAAGAGACTCGCAGACTCTTGCTACCATTACACTCCAAAACTATTTCAGGCTATATAAAAAATTAGCCGGTATGACTGGTACTGCCGAAACCGAAGAAGGAGAATTTTACGAAATATATAAATTGGAAGTTGTTGTAATTCCAACCAATAAACCTATTGCACGTATTGATGAAGAAGATGCTATTTATAGAACCAAACGTGAAAAATACAATGCGGTAATTGAGAAAATAAAAGAGCTGAAAGCCGAGATGCGCCCTGTACTTGTTGGTACTGTAAGTGTTGAAGTTTCTGAAACGTTAAGTAGAATGTTGAAGAGACAAGGTGTTCAGCATAATGTGTTAAATGCTAAGCAGCATGGCAGAGAAGCTGAGATAATTGCATTTGCCGGTCAGCCGGGTGCAGTTACAATTGCAACTAACATGGCTGGTAGAGGAACCGATATTAAACTCGGTGCCGGAGTCACAGATAAGGGAGGACTCTATATACTTGGTACCGGTCGTCATGAATCAAGAAGAATTGACAGGCAGTTGCGCGGTCGTTCGGGACGACAAGGTGATCCCGGTACATCAAAGTTTTTCATTTCACTCGAAGATGATTTAATGAGATTATTCGGCGGTGATAGAGTTACGAGCATCATGTCGAAACTCGGTATGGAAGACGGTGAAGCAATTGAACATCCAATGATAACCAAATCGGTAGGACGAGCACAGAAGAAAGTTGAGGAAAATAACTTCGCAATTCGTAAAAGACTTCTTGAGTATGATGATGTTATGAATCAGCAGAGAGATGTTATCTATACAAGGAGACGTCAAGCGCTTGAAGGTGAAAGACTGATTGATGAAGTGTACAACGATCTTGAAGATTATGTTGATTATCTTCTTGACCAGTATTATGAAAACGGATTGATGGATGCATTGGGCGAAGACCTGATGCAGACTCTTTTGGTTGAAGTTAAATTTGATCCGCAGACTTACCAGGACTTAGGCAGGGACGGAGTAAAAGAGGAAATACTTAAAGCTGCACATGAATTCTATAAAAGAAAAGAAGAAATGCTTACACCCGAAATTATGGGTCGGCTTGAGAGGTTTGCTGTTCTTCATGTGATTGATGAAAAATGGAAAGATCATCTGCGTGAGATGGATGATTTGAAAGAAGGTATTGGTTTAAGAGCTTACGGTCAGAAGGATCCGCTCCTTGAGTATAAAGGGGAAGCATATAAATTATTTGTAACTCTCGTAGAAGAGATCAAAACAGAAATTGTCTCATTCTGCTTTAAGTTTTTCCCGCAAGAACCGGAAGAGATAAAGGAAGAAAGACGAGCGCCTCAGCGTATAAATTTGGTTAAAGCTAATGTTGATAACTTGGGTATGCGGGGCGGACAGCAGGACGAGGGCGCTAATCGTGGAAAACAGCAGCCAGTAAGAGTTGAAGAAAAAGTCGGAAGGAATGATCCATGTCCTTGTGGTAGTGGTAAAAAATATAAACACTGTCATGGTAAAAACGGGTAACGGAGGTATAATGAAAAAGATCGAAGCAATAATTCGTCCATTTAAATTAGAGGAAGTAAAAGAGGCGCTTTTGGAAGATGGAATAAAAGGTTTGACTATTTCCGAAGTCCGTGGTTACGGCAGGCAGAAAGGGCATACAGAAACCTACCGGGGAAGTGAATACCAAATTGAATTTGTACCAAAAATAAAAATTGAAATTGTTGTTGACGATTCTATTGCTGATAAAGTTGTTGATTCAATTTTGGAAACTGCAAAAACCGGTCAAGTTGGTGACGGAAAAATATTTATTTCCAATATAGAAGATGCAATTCGTATTCGGACAGAAGAATCCGGACCGGAAGCGCTTTAAGATTCATTTATCAAAAACGGATAAAATGGAATTTCTGAAAGAAAAAATATTGCATCCGAGAACCGGTGTTTTCATCCTTCTTCTTTTCATTGCTGGATGTAGTATGTGGGGGAACTTTACAACCTACTTTAACCGCTATTATAATGCAGAGAAAGCCTTCGAAGAAGCTATGGATGAGATCCAACTATCTCAGAATAGAGAATTATTCGCTTTTAAAGAGGATAAAATACCGGCTAAGGCAAAGAAAAACTTTGACGTAGTTATTAAGAATTGTTCAAAGATCCTACAGTTCGATCAAGACACAAAATACGTAAATGAATCAATATATATGTTAGGGAAAGCCTTTTACTATAAGGGGCAGTATAATAAAGCTCTGCGTAAGTTCCAGGAGCTTGACGGGCTGAATGATGAAGACCTGATGCTTGAAAATAGGTTATGGATTGCAAAATCCGAAATGCAGATGAGAAATTTTACTGCCGGATTACAGCATTTGAATCAAGTAAAAGAAATAGCAATTGCTGAAGATGAAGAGGATATAGTCTTTGAAGCTTATCGAACTGAGATCAGTTATCTGATCTATAAAGAAAATTATTCCAAAGCGGTACAAATAATAAATGAATTATTACAGCAGTCGCTTCCGGATGAAACTCATGCAGAAGTTACATATGAACTCGGACTTTTATATGTAACGTTGAACGATTATGAAAATGCAGTTGCTGCTTTTCAGAGAGTGGTTGATGAAGGCTCTCCGTCGTTTGATATTGAATTCAAAAGTCGGCTTGAATACGCGAAAGCTATAAAACATTTGGATCGAGTTGATGAAGCTTTGGCACTTCTTCAAGAAATGAGAGATGATACTAAGTACCGTGAATACTGGGGCAAAATTGATCTTGAGATTGCACAGATACACTTGGATAAGGATGAACCTAAACTTGCTCTAGAGCTTTTTACAACAATAGATACAGCCTACAAAAAAACAGAAAGCGCTGGTATTGCTGCTTTTATGCGCGCTGATATTGTAGAACATTATTATGCTGATTTTGACAGCGCCAA
Organism: Chlorobiota bacterium; assembly: GCA_013151565.1. Taxonomy (GTDB): domain Bacteria; phylum Bacteroidota; class Ignavibacteria; order Ignavibacteriales; family Melioribacteraceae; genus SZUA-22. The sequence goes on along the minus strand of JAADIB010000351.1, from coordinate 2,520 downwards.
AATTTTATATGATAAAATTAATTCTAAGCTAGCGCCTGACGAATTCAAAATAGAAGCAAGAAAGAAATCCGGGATCCTGAAACGACGTAAAGAATATACTAACAGAATTATTTCATCAAAGAAAGAAGAAGTTTATTTAATAGATACATTGCAGTTCCAAAAGGATTCGTTAGCTTATGCAGCGTATGAAGCAAGGCGGGATTCTGCGGAACAGGTTGATAGAAGGATTAGAGCCAGCCAGGGAGCCAGCCAGCGTACAAATACTAAAAGGGGTAAAACAACCGGTAAAAGGAGGACTCAGAAGTATAAATTTGTTTATGAAGAGGATTCCCTCTTTACATACAAACCCAAAATGCCGAAGATCACAATTGATTCTATGAGGACCAGCATTGTAAAAAACGAATATGAACTTGGCAATCTTTATTTTACCGATCTCAATGTTCTCGATTCTGCATATCACTATTATACGGATATTCTGGAGAATTATCCGAATACAAATTATCAAGCTAGAACAATGTATGCACTCGGCAGTTATTATCTAACGCTGGATGAGAATGAGAAAGCCGACAGTCTCTTCCGTGAGGTTTATGATAACTATAAGGAAGACCCAATAGCTAAAGCTGCTGCTGTCAGATTGGGAATAGATGCCGCGACGCTTGACTCCGATCCGGTAAAGGATAAGTATGTCCAGGGAGAATCAAAACTTGATAATGAAGAGTATTTTGATGCTATTGACGATTTCTTTAGTATATATAAGGAGTACCCTAAATCGCAATATGCGCCGAAGGCTCTCTATACAATTGGATGGATATACGAGAATAAACTTTTCGACAGCGGTTTTGCCGCCGATTACTATGATACTCTGCAGACACACTACCCAAGAACTGAATATGCTAGAAGTGTTTATAACAAATTAAAATTTTATAGAAGAAGGATGAAGGCAATCCAGGATTCTATTGCACAAGTGCAGAAAGCCATTGAAGATAGTTTGAAATTAATTGCTCAACAAGATAGCCTTGCAAAACGGGATAGTCTTTCTCAGCAAGATAGTCTTTCTCAACAAGACAGCCTTGCTACACAGATTGACAGTTCTGCAGCAAGTGCGATCAAAGCTGATTCGTCAGCAGTGAAGATGGATTCATCCGCTGTAAAACCACAAGTACAGGACAGCACCGCGAACGAACAATCTGATCAGAAATAAAAATGTGTATCTGATAGAGAATTCATTTTACTTATTTTAAAGGGATTCTCAGTTTAATTCTTTGAAAATTATGACATCAAAAAATATTTTAACCCTTATTGAAAAAGGGGAAAACCAAAATATAGAATTTAAACAACGCTTCTCATCATTCCATAAAATTGCCAAGGAATTTATTGCATTTGCAAATACCAATGGAGGTATTGTTCTTTTCGGGATTGACGATGACGGATCAGTTCATGGAGTAGAAAGTGAAAAAGGGGAAGCTGAATTAATAAAGGAAGCAGCAGAACAGTATTGTCAACCCCCGGTAAAATATAATATAGATTTTGTTCCCCTTTATGGCAAAGAGATTGTTGTTGTAACCATCGAAGAATCAGAATTCAAACCGCACAGAATTCAAGATTATAAAAATGAGATCGATATAAATTCTGCTGAGGTATATGTTCGGGTAAATGATAAAAGCATGCCAGCCAGTAAGGAAATGATAAAGATATTGCAGGCAATTTACACTAATAAAAAACTGATAAACTATTCAATAGGGAAAACAGAAGAGAAAGTTTTTGAATTGCTTGCCGATCATGAAAACACAACCGTTTCGGAACTTGCTCAGTCAGCGAACATCTCAAACAGAAGAGCTTCACGCACACTTATCAAAATGGTTCGCGCTAATTTGTTGGTTATTCACACAAAGGATAGCGGCGAATCGTACTTTACTAGTCGTTAAATCCAGTATCCAGCACATCAAGTATCGTAAATTTTTCTCAACTCAAATATCGAAATACCGTAAGCCACAGCAACATTCAATGACTGTTTGATACCGTACTGAGGAATCTCAATTGAGAAATCACAAAGGTCAATCAACTCCTGCGAAACACCGGATATTTCATTCCCTATAATAAGCGCTAAGGGAAGATCGGATTTAGAAATGGAATAATAATTTTTACTTTTGCTGGTCTGTTCAAGAGCACAGATCTTTACTCCCTCTTCTTTGAGTTTCAGCACAACTTCTTTCGGATCTTCTACGTATTCCCACTCAACACTTTCCGTTGAACCGAGAGCGGTTTTTAATATTTCCTTATGCGGCGGATGAGGTGTATAACCGCATAGATAAAGCTTCTTTATCATTGCGCCGTCGGAAGTTCTGAATATTGAACCAACATTATAACTGCTGCGAATGCTGTTTAAAATTACATATACAGGAAGTTTATTAACTTTGTGTAAAGTCTCTAAAGTACTTCTGTTCTCCGATATTTCATCATGCGTTAATTTTTTCATATGTTATAATATTTTATAAACTGTCATTCCCGCATGTTTCTAGC
>JAADIB010000013.1 GCA_013151565.1 Chlorobiota bacterium | reverse complement strand
ATGCAAACAGACTGCTTGCTAAAAAAATTAGACTTAATAAATACTTTTTCATTTTTATCTCTGTTAGTCCGTTTTAGTAATATTGCTAGTTTCTATTTGAATAGATTCGGCTCAAAAATTGTACCTAAGGAATATATATCTCGGCAATTGAAATGATCCTGTCATTTGAAAATGTAATTTTGAATGGAATATGCTTATATCTCTTATTATCCGGATTACTAAACGTTTTTATAAATTCATCAAGATTGACCTTTTCATTGAACTTAAAATTACCATACTCATCATAATTTAACGTCTGCATAGTAATAATTACTGAATCAGCTATTATTTTTTCTATTGGTTCAACTTTTTCGTTAATTATATAATAACCGTTTGGAAGTTCAATTTTATTCTGCATGTTTTGACTGCTTGAATCAATTTTATTTTCGTACTCAATCATATCAACAACTGCATAAGGGTGATCGTTCTTTACATAAACACTATCTATATAAAAAATTCCCTCAGTCGGAGCTGCTGCAGCTGATTTTATATTTGGTTTTTTTTCAGCAGGTTTATCGGTACAGCTTAAAGTTATAATTATTAATCCCAAGAAAAGGAGATATGAGAAATGTCGATTTTGAAATAAGTTTTTCATAAGTCACAATTTTTTTTAATTGATGAAAACTAATAAAAATTAAAGTGCAGTACAATCCAAATAGTTTTACTAAAAATGATAATGTGTGCTATTTTTTATATATTATAATCTCAATTACTAACAAACACAAAATTAGATAATTGAAAGTTCGAAACAAAAAATTAATATTTTTCTTTTTTTTGATCTCTACCCTGATATTTGCACAAACAAGCGGGTCAACAGATTCCATAAAAAAAGTTTCGAACAGTAAAGATACTCTGCTTTATGTTTATACGGGTTGCTGAACTATACTCCGCAGCAAAGAGCTCAGATTATCTCAAAAAAAATCGATTACCTAAAAAGTGATAACTCTCACTGATAAGTTTTTACTCAAGAGTAGCAGTAAGTAATTTTTAACAAGCATATATCTTAATGAAACTTTTTACCTTTCTGAAACATCTAAGTAAAAAACAACTAGGAGAGAAAAATGGAATTCAAAGTAAAAGGACGGGAGTTATTAAAGAAGATAGAAGAGTTAATAAAAGAAGGGAATGTTAGAAAAATAATAATAAAAGACGCCGACGGTAAGACCTTTATTGAAATCCCGCTAACATTTGGAGTTATTGGAGTTTTGGCTGCTCCTATTGTTGCAGCAGTCGGCGCGCTTGCCGGAGTAGTAGCAAACTTTACCGTTGAGATAATTAAGACCGAAGATTCAGATACAGCAGAATTTACAGAAGTAGTGGATGAAGAAGAAACAAAAACTGAAGACTAAATTTTGAAAAGAAACCCGACTTTTCCAAAAAGTCGGGTTTCTAAAAGATCAGCTTAATTTTGCTAAAGCCTCTTCAATTCTTTTAACGCCTTCCTGGAGGTTTTCCATTGAAGTTGCATAAGCAATACGTAAAAATCCTTCCGCGCCAAAAACGGAGCCGGGTACTGTTGCGACTTGCGCTTCAGCTATCAAGTACATCGAAAGATCAAACGAACCGTTTATTTTCGTATCACCGTAACTCTTACCAAAAACGGAAGAAACATTTGGGAAAAGATAGAAAGCGCCTTTTGCGTCTCCGGCTTCAACACCGTCAATTAAATTAAGAGCATCGCGTAAGTAAATTCTTCGTTCGTTAAAAGTCTTGCGCATTTCTTCAACATCATCCTGCGGTCCGGTTATTGCTTCAAGTGCAGCATATTGAGAAATTGTACTAGCGTTTGATGTCATTTGACTTTGAAGTTTACCCATACCGCTTATCAATTCCTTATCTGCCGCGGTAAATCCAATTCTCCAGCCGGTCATTGAGTATGACTTAGAAACACCATCAATTAAAATGGTTTTTTTCTTTATTTCATCACTTAATGTTGGAAAACTTGTATACTCAAAATCATCATAAACCAACTTTGAATAGATCTCATCGCTAATTACGTAAAGATCATTTTCCAGAACTATTTCTGCAATTTCTTCAAGTTCTGCTTTCGTATAAACAGAACCGGTAGGATTGGAAGGGTTACAGAGAATCAGCGCCCTGGTTTTTGGTGTAATAGCAGCTTTAAATTTTTCCGGGGTTAATTTAAAACCTTCTTCTTTTGTTGTTTCAACAGTTATTGGAACTCCGTCAACTATTTCTACCAATGCCGGGTATGTTACCCAGTATGGTGCAGGAATAATTACTTCTTCACCTACTTCAATAATTGTCTGTAGTGTGTTGTACAGCGAATGTTTTGCCCCATTTGAAATTATAATTTCATTCGCTGCATAATCTAATCCATAACTTTGCTTAAACCATGCTCCAACAGCTTCTCGTAAAGGAACAATTCCTGCAGCCATTGTGTATTTGGTTTGGTTATCTGCAATGGCTTTAACAGCAGCATCTTTAACCCGCTGAGGTGTAGGGAAATCGGGTTCTCCTACTGATAAATCAATTACATTAACTCCCTGTGCTTTTAGTTCTTTTGCTTTGCCGGAAATCTGCATTGTACCGGAAAAGGCAAGACTATTTACTTTTGATGAAACGTGCATACATATCCTCATTTTTTAGTTTGCGAAAAATAACACTTCAATTCCTTTTATGAAAATAAATCTTGATATTTTAATTGAATTCTTCTTACAAAATGTAAAATTATACAAGAATTACTAATAAGTAATTATTATATTTATACATCCAATCAAATTAAAACAACAACTTAAGGAGGTAAATATGAAAAAAATGATAATAGGACTAATTGTCCTGATGTCAGCATCCCTCTTTGCCCAATCAACTGAAACTTATTTGGAGTTGCTGCGTTCAGATATTAAAGCAAAAAAGAAAACAGTTATTGCCGAGGCAATGAATTTAAATGATTTGCAATCAGAGAAATTTTGGCCGATTTACAGAGAATTTGAATTTGAATGGGATAAATTAGCTGATACAAGAGTTGGAATAATTAAGGAATATGCCGCTCACTATGATAAATTGACGGATGAAAAGGCTGATGAGTTAATTCAAAAATCATATGAACTTGATGAAGACAAACTTGATGTAGGAAAAAAATATTATGAAAAAGTTAAAGATGTTCTTGGGGCAAAACAAGCGGGTAAATTCATGCAAATTATTACCAGACTTAATATGCTGATCGATATTCAGATTGCGGCTGAACTTCCTCTAATTCCGGTCGATTCAACAACCACATCCTCAGGTAATAAGTAAGTTTTAACTTTACTCTATCTGAGAAAAGACAGGGTAGAGTTTCTACTACTTTTAATTTATGATAAATTCCAATAAAATAGAGTATTAAAATTTATCTATATCTTTATATTCTTCGGAGTTTTCAATATTTGTTTTGGAGATTTGACTGTATCCTGTTTTTAGGCATGGGAGATGTAGCCGGTATATTTTCAGATTTCGGATTAAAAAGTGTAAAATATTCATATGGTATCGGGTTTCGTTACATCCTAGATAAGGAGGAGAAAATAAATTTGCGGGTTGATATAGGCTTCGGTCAAAATACATCGGGATTTTATTTTGGAGTTGAAGAAGCTTTTTAATGCAAACTTATTATTATATTTATAAATCCATTTATTCAATATTTAAGAGAGAAAATGAAAAAGTTCAAAATATTACTTTTTACTTTTATTGCAGTCAGCAGTACCCTGTTTGTTTCATGCGGAGGAGGAACTGAAGTTATAGGCACATGGAAAAACGATCAAATACATATAAGCAAAATCAAAAAGATTTTGCTTATTGGTGTAGCAAAAGATCCTTGGATAAGAAAAATGTTCGAGGGAGATTTGAAAAAAGAGCTTTCTGATTATGGCGTTGATGCCGTTTCATCTTTAGAGATTGTATCTCCTGATGAAAAAATCACAAAAGAAAACTTCGAATTGTATTTTGGTAAAGAAAATTTTGATGCAGTATTAGTAACTCGTGTTGTTGCAGAGAACGTTTCGAAAACCAGGGTATATAATTATACACCGTCGTATGGTTATTATGGATTTTACGGATATTATTACTCGGCTTACAGCTATGCTTATAATCCCGGATACACAGTTGAAGAAACAAGTGTGAATTTAGAAACAAATGTATATGATATTAAAAGTATGCAATTAGCTTGGAGTGCTCTTTCAGAATCTTTTAATGTACAAAAAGCTTCAGATGTTATTAAACCTGTAATACACATGATTGTAGATGAAATGCAGGCTGACGGATTAATAGAATAATTTGAAAGATATTTGTTCATGCATTGTATTTACAATAAAAAATTCTTATTTAGGACAAACAATCTTTTAAAGATTGAACTAAAATGAAAATTTAATTTTTTTTTAACTTAATAATTACAGGGAGTTTTTCTATGAAAACTGATTTTAAAAGAAATGGTAAAATTTGGCGAAAATATCTGCCGGTTTTATTCCTTTTCGCTTTGATGCTTAGTTTTACATCATGTTATACCGATTATGGACTAACTACAGCTGACTATGATGTAGTTATTACCCAGTATGATAAGAACACAGATTTTGGTGTGTTTAAAACTTTCTCGCTGGTTGATTCAGTTTTTCATATTACTGGTGACACAACAGAATCTGATTCTGATTTATTGACTAGGAAATATGACAAACTGATTCTTTCAACTATCAGAGAAAACATGATCAATTATGGTTATACTGAAATTAAAGATCCATCAGATCAAAATGAACCTGCTGTTGTAATTGTTGTTCGAGCTTTAGGTACTCAAATTGATCAATATTATTATGGTGGTTATTATCCAGGTTGGGGATATCCAGGTTGGGGATACCCGGGCTGGGGATGGGGTGGTTACTATCCCGGTTATGTAGGAAAATCTACCTATTACGTTGGAACACTTTTTATAGATTATTTTGATGTTGCCGCTTCTGAAAATGATCTGGATGGCAAATTAGTTGCCCCTTGGTATGCAACAATTAATGGGCTTCTTCAGTCTGGACAATCGGAATCACGATTGACCGGTACAGTCAATCAGGCATTCGAACAATCGCCTTATTTGAAAGTTAAATAATCTAATTTTATTAAAAGAAAAAATGATAGGTATAAAAATGAGAATGAAATATTTAATAATTGCTTTGATGTTTTTAAGTGTAAACATATTCGCACAAGATTTCCTCGGAGTACTTTCCTATAATACTGCATTACCGATGGGGAAAACCGGCGATTATATTAGTGATTTCAGTTGGAAAGGATTCTCCTTTGAAGGAAGAAGTTTTACAAACCGTAATTGGTCGTTTGGCGGTATTTTTGGCTGGAATATATTTGATGCTAAGATAACTGACCTTATCCAAATTGATAATGGTGATAAAGGTATAACGGTTAAAGGTACTCAATTAAGATATGTAAATTCATTTCCGATAATGGCTACCGGACACTACTATTTTGGAAAAAGAAAAAATTCACTCAGACCGTATTTAGGTCTTGGGGTTGGAACTTATTATATTATTCAAAGATTCGATATCGGTGTGTTCCGCAGAGAAGTTAGTAATTGGCATTTTGGACTTGCACCGGAAGCAGGGGTTCTTGTAGCTCTTAGCAGAAATACTTCGCTGATATTAAGTGTAAAATATAATTACGCATTTAGCGCAGGCAAAGCGGTATATGGCAGTACAGATAATAGCCAATCGTATCTAGGGTTCAATATTGGTTTAGCTTTTGCCGGATATTAAAAACCAGGAATAAAATAGTTATTTAAAAAGCGTCATGATTTGAGTAGTGTGTTCTAGCTCAACATGACGCTTTTCTTATTTGATTTAAGTTATAAATGATCGTATTTTCGTTTGATAAAGATTAAAAATAATGAACAGAAATTTAAAGTTTATAAATATAGTTTTGCTTCTCTTTATCTTAGCATTCGCAAATGTAAATGCACAATACTATAGCGATTATATAACGAAGAAAAATACTCAAAGAATTGGCGGATTTATTGGATATAATCATTATACAGGCGGTGTATTTAATAACTTCAGATCATTCTTTATCGCTTCTATTGGATTGGAATATGATTACAAGTTTTCAAATAAATGGGGATTCGGATTGAAGATGGATTTCATCTTTCCCAAATATTCAATCCCCAACGGTCTCGGACTTCCTGACATTCTGATAAAATACCCTTCGGCAATGATTAAGTATTATTTCTCTAATTCGTTCAGCGGACTTCTCGGCGGCGGTGCTGAATTTATTGAGGATTCGGTTTATGGAACTGTGAAGGTAGGAGCAGAATACAAAATGATGCTCTCGGATGATTGGGACATTAAACCTGTGTTCAGCTATAGCATAGTCAACGGTTTTGAAGACACATATGAAATAATTTTTTCAATCGGTAAAAATTTTTAGAGTCTATGAAAGTTAAATTTTACGGTACAAGAGGATCGATTCCGGTAACTGAGCCGGAATATCAAGCATTCGGCGGGAACACGGCATGCGTTGCAGTTTATTATGATGGCGGAATTGGAATATTTGATGCAGGCACCGGCATTAGAAATTTAGGCAAAGATCTATTCGAAAGGAAAACAGAAAACTATGAAAATATTTTCTTAGCATTTTCTCATTTCCATTGGGATCATATTCAAGGTTTCCCTTTTTTTCTTCCTGCTTATGATTCTGATCGTCTTCTAAATATTACTGCTATCGGAATAACTCGAAATTACTTCGATCTAAAATCAATATTAGAAAATCAAATGCGGGAAGAATTTTTCCCTATCCCTCTTGAAACTATGGGAGCAAAGCTCAGATATTTGCAAGATGAAAGTGAGTTGAAAATAGACCAAGGTGTTAAGATAATTTCAACAAATCATTATCACCCCGGCGGGGCAACAAGTTACAGAGTTGAAGCCGAGGGGAAATCTGTCGTTTATACAACAGATATTGAACACGGGGAGGGTATTGATAACCGTGTGGTTGAAATAGCTCAGGATGCGGATTTGCTGATTCACGAAGCACAATATACACCTGAAGAGTTAAAGCATAAAAAGGGATGGGGTCACAGCAGTTGGGAACAGGCTATTAAGGTTGCAGAATTAGCTAATGTAAAGCAGCTTATTATAACTCACCACGACCCTGACCATAATGATGAATTCCTTTTTAATATTGAAAGGATATGTCAGGAGCACTTTCCGAATGTAAAACTTGCAAAAGATAACATGGAAATTGAACTTTAATTTGACCAGAAAGATTTTCGTAGTTTTAATCCACCAAAAAGGCGGACAAGGGATGAATCTCCCCGCCGCAAGCGGCAGGGAGATTCATTAAAAGAGATTTTTAACTATGCGGCAGCCAATAAGAAAAAAAATACATGCAATTGCCGGTGATGACAGTTATTTTACCTATGATACTTTAAAGCGTGATAACCTGATTCTACTATTTAATGTCGCTTTCATAGTACTAATATTTCCTCTTTTTAAAAATGAGTTTGTCCGTAAATGGATATTCGACATATCAATTTCAGCAATAATAATATCAGGTGTTACATCACTTAAATTTGGAAAAGAAAAATTCATCCGGCTTTTATATTTTGCCTTTCTTGCTTTTGTTCTAGTATGGATTAATCATTTCATACATAATGAGTTTACAAAACTTATTTCTTTTTCCGTTTTAATCATGTTCTTCATCTACGTTACTTATTCTATGGTAAGGTATATATCTCAAAGTGAATTTGTAAATGAAATTATTTTATTGAACGCTATCAACAGCTACTTACTTATAGGTATTGTGGGCGCGTTTCTTTTTATCTCGGTAGATGTTGGTTATTCGTATTTTGCAAATGCAGAACATGCACTAAATTTTAATGCAATAGTTGAACCGTCATTTCAAGATTATGTCTATTTTAGTTTTATAACTTTAACAACTTTAGGCTACGGAGATATTACACCGATCATACCGGTTGCAAAGTCATTAACTATTGCTCTAAGCTTGACTGGACAACTTTATTTAACTATACTTGTTGCCATGCTAGTTGGAAAATATTTATCGCAGACCAACAAATAATTCATTAAGACAAAAGGCAAAATATGAAAAATTATTTCTTAGCAATTCTAGCAATTAGTCTATTTTCACTAACTACAATAATGGCTCAAATTGGTGTGGAAGCAAATGCCGGTGTGTATTTCCCGATTGGTGAATTAAATAAATCGTATAATACAGGCTACGGCGGTGAGGCATCATTAATATATAGATTTAACCGCAGCTTTGAAATAGCTCTGACCGGTGGTATGTCACTTTATCAAGCGGACGAAAATAATTTGAAAAACAGACTGCTTAAACAATTAGAAGGAATAAATGAGGAAATTAATATTGATGCAACTGTCTCTGTTGAAGCCCCTCTTAATTTATATCCTTTGGTTTTCGGCATAAAATATTTGTACGGTAAGAAAAAATTCAAACCTTATTTCTTTTTTGCAGCCGGTGTTTTCTTTTATGATATAATTTATAAAGGTTCAATTAAAGTTGTTAACGGACCGGAGATCAAACTTCCGGAATCAATAGAAAAAGAGAGCAGTACAACTCTTGTATTAGGAGGCGGTTTTTTATCCGCAATAACAAAAAAACTATTCCTCGATGTTAAAGCAAAGTGGTGCATTATGAACAACATAAAACTTGTTGAAGCTGATACCAACGAACAATTAAGAGGCGTTGATAAAACCGTTCAAACAATTTCACTTACTGCAGGACTGAATTATTATTTTTAGGTTTTTAAAAACTAAAAAAGACGATATTATTAAATTATAATCCCAACAGACGCAATGCGTGATAACTGAAAATTTTCTGAATAATCGTACTGCGTTTATTGAGATGTTAGCTGTAATAAATATGACTGAGTTAACCGATTTTTATGAAAAAACGTGTAAAACACATAGTAAAAAATTACAACTTAAATGAACAAAGAAAAAATTACTCTCAAACAACTCGAAAATTTTCTTTTCAAATCCGCCGATATTCTTCGCGGCAAAATGAATGCTTCCGAATATAAAGAGTTTATCTTCGGAATGCTCTCTAGTTCTTCCGGTCTTATGACACGGAATAGATCATCTACTGTATCCATATGAGATAGTCTAAACCCGAATAATTTTTCATAAATTTTTCTTCCCTTCTATCTTCGTTAAATGCATTGCGCTAACCTTCCTTAAACAGAAATAAACTTATTGCTCAGATGAGTATCTCCGATATCTCATATTCACTTCGTTTTCGGCAATCCCCTATCTGACGCAGATATTGCTTGAATTGCGGAAAGTAGTGACTGATTGTTTTGGGAATGGCATATACTAAATGATTTGCTATCACTTTTGTAGTTTTCTCTGCTTTTTTCGTATCTTGGCTGTTCAAGGAAATAGAGTGGGGCATTTGCTACCTTTATGTCTTTTCTTCGAAAAATTAATATAAAACTCTATTTCCTCTTTTTTTATTTAACTGAAAAATATTTCTATCCCCCATTGTGATCCTTTATTTTTTTTATCCTTATTTTTCTCCCCGTATTGCTGGAAATTATCAGTGATCCAAATCTTGTTTTTTAAGTTTAAATGTCTTTAATAGAAATGAAAGTTTTAAGAAAATATGTGATACACGGCAAAGTTTTTACACTAAAAAAAATTTTCACTTTTGAAAAGATAGAGTTAATTTTAACTCTGTTTTTATAGGCATTGTTTAAATAGGAATTAATGAAAACCTTAAAAAGAAA
>JAADIB010000003.1 GCA_013151565.1 Chlorobiota bacterium | reverse complement strand
GGCTGACCAAATGTTATAGTGGCTGTACCAAAGATCGTATCAAAGACCCCCAAGATCAGGGAAAACCAAGATTTTGTATTTCCTATAAAATATTCTTTGAACATGCTAATCCTATTTTAAAGCAAATGGCAGCGCAATGGAAAGCACAACAGAATATTGAAAAGGCAAATATGCATCAGATAAGTTTTCAAAATGCTTATAAAGGTTTTATGGGGAAACAAAATTGATAGAACCGATAAAATATCCATTATTGAACAATAGCAAATACACGAATAATAATAGAAAATTTCTTTCCTTGCTGTCTTTTCGGTAACACCATAGCGAACACCCATATAACTTGCAGATAAACTTTTAGGAGTCGTTGACACTGCTGCTGCCGTTCATTCAGTTGGATAAATCCTGAAGAAAAGTTTTGTTGCTGCTGGTTTTTGCTTATCCAATATCTCAGTGTATAAAGTTTTATCCCATTGGCTTGGGAAAAGGTTTTTTGACTTATGCCGTTTTGTTCCCACTGCCGGGTTATGAATAACATCTTGCGGCGTTTCTCTTTTCTGCTCATAATGTTTTATTGCAAAAGTCAGAAAGCTGTTATTTTCGTACAAAACGCTTGTGGCCGAGGGATACGAACAGTCTGTGAAAAAAAAAGTATTTTTTACTGTTTTTTCTTGCTTTTATTAAAAGTAATGTTTACTTTTGCAATGTATTACTTATAAATTTATATTTATGAACGCTTAAACCAAAGCCACACAGTGGATTAGATAATTTAACAAGTAAATGTGTTTTGGTTTTTCCAGTAATCAAAGGTTTATGGGCTGGGCAAAAAAAATGAAATGGTAAAAATTGAAAATTCACATTATGGTTGTCGGTGTCCGAAAAATCCTCGGCTCAACAGAGTAAGAAATCCTATTTTATTCGGAAGCATTTGCATTTTTGTTTTTGAGTGAGTATAATTAGAATAATTATGAGCAAATTTAATTTTTTATTAACTAAAATCGTGATTGCCTATGGATTATATACTTAATTATCTGAAAAACGCGTCCTATGGGCGCAGTAATGTATTTAACAGTAAATGTTAAAGTGTTTTAATTTCTTTAGTTATGAATTATAAAAAATTTTAAGATGAAAAAATTCTATTTTTATAAGAATAAAATGTTTACCTTTTTTGTTCTTTTTTTAGTTTTATTTTATTTTGCAGGAGTACAACAAGTAAATGCACAGATTAAACAGGTGACGGTCAGAGGTACTGTAACCACCACAAAAGGGCAAATACTGCCGGGTGTTACTGTCCTTGTTAAAGGAACCACAAACGGAACCGTTACTGATTTGGATGGTAAATATACCCTTTCAAAAGTTCCTACAAATGCAACACTGCGTTTCTCGTTTGTAGGAATGCAAAGCAAAGAGATTCCTGTGAATAGCCGATATGTTATTGACGTAACGCTTAGTCAATCAGTTTTCTCATTAAATCAAGTGGTGGTAATTGGGTATGGAACTCAAAAGAAATCAAGTATTACCGGGTCTGTATCTATTGTTAATTTAAATGATCTACCTGTAAAATCGCCTATTAGTGCGGCGCAAATGTTACAAGGTGTTGCTGGTGTTCAGGTCGTAAATTCAGGAGGCCCCGGAGCTTTACCTGTGATTAGAATACGTGGTTTGGCTTCTTTTGGAAACAACAACCCGCTTTTTGTAATTGATGGAATTCCTACATCTGATGCCAACGACTTGAACCCAAACGATATAGCATCAATACAAATTCTTAAAGATGCGGCAGCTGCAGCAATCTATGGTTCCCGTGCGGAAAACGGTGTTGTCTTGATTACTACCAAAAGAGGAAAGGGAGCTTTTACTATTTCTTTCGATGCTCGTGCCGGAGTCGATAATGTTCCAAGATATATACCAATGACAGATGCTACCGGGTTTGCTCGTATAGATAATCTGGCTCATGATAATGCCGGGGTTCCACATGTTCCCAGTTCTGATATGGTTATTAGCGATCCCAGCTCAATGCCTAATACAGATTGGGAAAGAGCCTTGATAATACCAGGGAAAGTTCGAGATTATAACTTATCTGTTTCTAAAGGAGGTGATAATAGTTCATATAGATTTGCTTTAGGATATTTTGACAAAGTAGGTATAATTGTTGGTCCTCCCAGATTCAGAAGAGTTGATTTGACTATGAGTTCAACCCACAAGTATAAAAAACTTGATTTTGGAACAAACATCAGACTTGCGTACTCTAATACGAGATTAGTAAGTGGAAATCCATTCGAGCATGTACTACGAGCTCTGCCTGATGTAGCAGTTTACAACAAAAACAATGTTGGTGGATTCGGATATGGAGATATACTGAATGCTGTTTATTTTACAAACCCTGTAGGGCTTCAAAAAACTCGTATCAACAATACATATACTTACAAAATAATGGGTAATATATTTGCAGAGTATAAGTTTACAGATTACTTAAAATACAAATTTAATATAGGCGTTGATGTTCCAAATCAACGTGGCATTTTTCGCCGGAAAGCGGCCGTATTAAGATATTTAGGCAACCCATACTCATCATTAACAGAAAGGAATAGAGTTTGGATTAACTATGTATTAAATCATACTTTAACGTTCGATAAAGTTTTTGGAAAGCATTCTATAGATGCAGTAATTGGTTTTGCATACGAAGATCACCTTTTTAGACAGTCAAGTGCTTATGGGGAACAAGTTGTCCAAAGGGTTGATGGAAGTTATTTGTGGGTTCTAAATGATGTTCAGATAAATCAAAAGGTTTCGGGTTCAGCATCAGAAACGAGGTTGTACTCAGAATTTGCCAGGATAAATTATGCGTTTGATAACAAGTATTTAATTCAGTTATCAATACGTAATGATAACTCTTCAAGATTTAGCCCTGCTAACAGAGAGGGAGTTTTTCCAGGAGTCTCTGTTGGATGGAAAATTAAGAATGAGAATTTTTTAAAAAATGTGGATATTATCAGTTCTTTAAAACTAAAAGCTTCTTATGGTGAATTGGGAGGAGAGCAACTTGGAGCTTATGATTGGGTGGGTTATATCAATCCTAATGTTAATTATGTTTTAGGGACTGATCAACATATACTCAATGGCGCAACTCAAATAAAAATAGTTAATGGAGATATAAAATGGCAAACTACTACTTCATCTAATATTGGAATTGATTTTGGGCTGCTTAAAGATAAAGTTTTCGGTAGTATTGAGTATTATATCTCAGACACAAAAAATGCTATCGTACCAGTTGATTTGCCTCTTTCAACAGGAAATTTTGGAGGAAATCCTTTTCAAAATATAGGTACAATTAGAAATTCGGGTTTGGAACTGGCTTTATCTTATCGAAATCACGATAATGAATTTAAGTATGATTTTAATATGACATTTTCAACTTTAAAGAATGATGTTATAAGTTTAAGTACTTTAGGTCAGATTGCCGGGGGCATAACAATGACTCGTCCCGGATATCCTATAGGAACATTCTATTTACTAAAAACTAATGGAATTTTTCAAATTGGAGATGAGGTTGCAGCTGCAAAGCAAGGAGCTCATCCTGGTGATGTGAGATTTATAGATATTAATGGCGATGGCTTGATTAACGATAAAGACAGGGTAATGATGGGGGATCCTTTTCCTAAGGTTACTTTAGGTCTTAATGTACATCTCGAATATAAAGGTTTCGATTTATCAATGTTTTTCTATTCGCAATTAGGATTTGATATTTACAATGGTGCGGCATGGTGGATGGACAGAACAGATGATAGATTTAATAGACCGGCAGGATATTCTCCCTGGTCTCCCACTAATCCATCAAATACTACTCCTATTGCAATGTACGGAGCCGGAGGAGCAAGAAACTTTTACATTAATCAAGACAGATATTTGGAAAACGGAGATTTTATGAAACTTAAAAACCTGGAATTTGGGTACACATTATCAAGAGATTTAGCAGAGAAAGTCGGTCTCAAAAAACTTAGAGTTTATTTCTCCGGTCAGAATCTATTCACATTAACTAACTATACGGGATGGGATCCTGAGGTAGCAAACTCCTCATCGGTTTTAGAAAGAGGTATTGATTGGGGGGCGTTTCCTAACCCACGTACAGTTTCTTTTGGAGTTCAGGGTAAATTTTAATCTAAAAAAGAAAGAAAATGAATTATTTTAAGAAATTAATTATTGCATCAGTCGTTGGTATTCTTATCCTTGGAGGTATTACTTCGTGTAAGAAACTTGATCTGATAAACCCAAACGAATCTACAGTAAATACATTTTGGGTAAATAAAACAGCAGCTGTAAAAGGTGTAAATGCCATTTACGCAGCATTAGGAAGACCTGGAACATATATGCAGTGGTTCTATTTCGTAACCGATGCAAGTTCAGATCTTGGGTTTAGCACAAGTCCATGGACAGACTTGTCAAACATATCTAAATTTACATATACAAATTACAATTTTACGGTAAACTACGGTACCTGGAACGATCATTACAGAGGTATCTTTAGAGCAAATCAGGTTCTGAATTATGTTCCGGGTATTAAAATGGACACAACTCTTAAAAACAGATTACTTGGAGAAGCACATTTTTTAAAAGCATTATTTTATTACAATCTTGTTAACTTGTATGGGAATGTTCCGCTGGCAACCAAGCTTAATGTAGGAGCTGACCAATTAAAAGGATATCGTCAGGAGGGAATTCCAGCTGTTTGGAATCTTATAGAACAAGATCTTTTGTTTGCGCAAAAACATTTACCCACAAAGTACGATGCTCAAAACTTAGGCAGGGCTACATGGGGAGCAGCAACAGCTTTGCTTGCTAAAGCCTATATGCAACAGCATAAATATAGCGAAGCTTTGCCATTGTTCAAAGAAATTGTTGCATCGGGAATTTATTCGCTGATTCCAAATTATGAGAATAATTTTCGTCATACTGATGAGAATAATGCAGAATCTATTTTCGAAGTTCAATTTAGCCACCAGTTTGATAATGGCCCGTGGCAAGACGGTACTGCTGGCTCATCAGTTGGAACCGACAGAGCACGTAACTTCTCTCCGGTTGGTTGGTCAGACGTTGAGGCCACAGCTTATTATGTTGACATATTTAAAAAATATCACGACCCTCGTCTTAATGCTACTTATATTTATCCCAATACCACCCAAAAATATTATGGATTAAGTTACAACGCTATGCCACGCACAGGAGGTAGAGTAAGTAACTGGTTCAACAAATATACCAGATCTTACTACGTAGATGTAGCAGGTGCAAGAGACTGGGATTCTCCAATAAACTACAGAGTTATCAGATACGGAGGTATATTGTTACTCTATGCAGAGGCATTACACAAAACCGGAAATGATACAAAGGCTTTAGCACTGGTTCAACAAGTTCGCGACAGAGTAGGAGCCGGACCATCACCTTTCCTGTCTTTGGGTGTAGGTAAAGTGATAGAATGGGAAAGAATATTTGAATTATCAGGTGAATCACAAAGATTTTTCGATATGCGCCGTTATGGATATTTCACAGATCAAAATGAAATTAATAGAATAGCTACGATAGATTATGAGTTCAAGCATTTCAGAACTGCAACAAAAGGGTATCTGCCAATTCCAACAAGGGAAATTGATTTGAACCCGTATGTAAAACAAAATCCAGGATGGTAATTTCTGTTTTGGATTATAATAAAAACAAATAAAAAGTAATACTATGAAATTATTAAAAACCGCGTTGGTGTTAATTTTTGTTGCTTTTCTGGCGCAATCGTGCCAAAAGCAGGCAGAAGCTACTTATATGGAGAATTATGTAACAGCAAAAGCATTCACTCCAGATTGGACAGATAATTTTTCTAATATGGATCGTTGGAAAAGGTTACCAAATGATGGAGAAGTTCAAAAACTTGGAAATGATCCAAATGCTACATGGACCAAAACTGCAGTTGGCCTTCATGTTCTTGCTACAGGTGGATGGAATCACAGAATAATTAGAATTAATGATACTGTAAATGGTGATTTTGAAGCTGAGTTTAAGGCTAGAATAGATAGTGCCAATTATAAATATCCTCAGGCCGGAATATTTGTAGGTAATACAGGAAATGGTGCACCTAAAATGTTCCTTGTATTAGATAATTACAAAGGAGGTAGCTTATTGTCACTATTTGTCCCAGGCCTAGGCTGGTGGAATAATGGTAAGATTCCCGCCGGATTTGATGTCCATCAATGGCAAGTAATAAAAGTTGTAAAAGAAGGTAATAAACTTTCTGTTTATATAAATGGCCAGCTTGTCCATGAAGTGACTGATGATTTAGTATTAAAAATCCAAGGATATTTCGGATTAAGCGTAGGGGGATCGGTTGCTGATTTTGAATATGTTTCGTTTAATGGTGCTAAAGATACTTTTAAAACTTTAGATGCTTGGGGGCCAAAAGCAGCACCTGCCAGTACATGGACGACCAATGGTAATGGATTGCAGGTGTATGCACACAAAGGTTGGAATCATAGAGCTATACTAGCTGATACAGTTCCTAAAAAATTTACGGTTGAATTTAAAGTAAAACTTCAAAATCCAAATTCCGGTTTCCCAGAGGCAGGAATTTTTATCGGCGAACTTGGAAATGATCCTCCCAAGATGGTTTTAGCTCTTGATAACTATGGAGGGGGTAGTGCTATCGTACAATATATTCAGGGGCGACCACATAAGGAATGGATTGATTATGGGCCTCCGGATTTTGATGTAAATCAATGGCAAACTATTCGACTCAAAAAAGATTCAGATAATATATATGTTTATGTTGGAGGAACAAGGATCTCTTTCGAGAAAGGTTCTTATATAACAAATATACAAGGCCATTTAGGTATTTGGGTTGAAGGTTGCAATGCGGATTTCGAGTTTATTTCGTTCAAAAAAGATTAAATGATGGGAGTTAATGGTCGGTTGAATAGTTACACTTGGGGAAGTATATCGCTCCAGTAATTAGGGTCTGCTGAAAAGCACATAACAGTTTGGTATATATTGTTACACGATTTTTATTAATTACAAATGCAAGCTTTTTTCAGAGTTTTATTAAAAAATCTTGCGCTTTTTCTAAAAATCTTGTTTGTTAGCCCGTAGCACATCATCTACTTCATTGCTGCGGGCTCGCAGTATTATTTACAACTTCGCCTTGCGACTTCGTATATGATGCACTACGGACTTTTTCAGCAGCCCCTAATTAACTAACAAGTGTAAATGTATTAACATGAACAAGATGATTATAAATGAATTATTAATGATTGTAATGTTACTGTTTTTTGGAGCATGTTCAAAGAATAAAAATTCCGGAAATTCTAAACCGCCAGCTCCTATAGTGAAAAAATATACGAATCCGGTATTTACACCGGTTTTTGCTGATCCTGCTCTTTTAGACAATCGCAGTGTTGATGGTTATTTCTATGCTTATGCTACTCAAGATAATTGGGGAACTAATGCTTCAAGCATAAAAAGAGTACCCATTATTCGGTCAAAAGACCTTGTTAATTGGGAATATATGGGCACTGCATTCGACAGCCCGCCTAATTGGCATATTGGGAAAAATTTGTATTGGGCACCTGATGTGAAATATCGAAATGGGAAATATTACATGTACTTTGCCCTTTCGAAGTTTGGAGCTAGTAATTCTGCTATCGGAGTTGCTGTTTCTAATACTCCTGATGGTCAGTTTAAAGATTTAGGTAAGGTCTTAGATAGTAAAGGAAGTGGAGTTGCTAACTCAATTGACCCATTTTTCTTTACAGATACCGATGGGAGAAGTTACCTCTTTTGGGGAAGCTTTCATGGTATTTATGGTGTGCCAATTGAAAACGATGGAATAACGGTAAATTTAAATGAGAAGTTTAAAATTGCAGGTAATGCATTCGAGGCATCTTATGTTTTTATCAGGGGCGGGTATTATTATTTCTTTGGATCGGTGGGCTCGTGTTGCTCTGGTGCTAACTCAAGTTACCACATCACTGTCGCAAGATCAAAATCGCTGAAAGGTCCATATCTGGATATTAACGGAAACGACATTATATTTGCCATGGGTTGGAATTATGGAAAAAATGATGATGTAAAAAATGTAAATGTACTTTCCGCTGGAAGAACAATAATAGCTCCTGGTCATAATTCAGAAATAGTACAAGATGATAATGGACAAGATTGGATACTATATCACGCAATAAAAAGACCAGATTATTATTTGCCAAACGGGGCAACAAGAAGGCCTTTGAATCTTGATAAAGTAACCTGGGATGCAAACGGCTGGCCAAAAATAGGCGCTAATGGTTTCCCGTCTGAATACGAAACAGATGCTCCAATTTTTAAATAATTTTATATGATTAGCATGAAAAAGATGAAAAGAATAGGAAAATGTCTGTCATTGTTTACGCTTTTAATGTTGTCGGTAACATTATTTGCTCAAGTGAGTAAAGAAAATAGTAATCAAAAAGAGAAAGTCTGGTCGAGAGAAAAGGCTGATACATGGTATGCCCAACATAAGTGGATATCCGGTGCAAATTTCATCCCCGGCACAGCTGTTAATCAGTTGGAGATGTGGCAGGCGGCTACATTCGATCCTAAAACAATAGACAGGGAACTTGGGTGGGCAGAAAATATCGGATTTAATACGATGCGTGTTTTTTTACACAGCCTGGCTTGGAAAGAGGACCCTAATGGATTTAAAAAACGGGTTTCTGATTATCTTCGAATCGCGGATAAGCATCATATCCAAACTATTTTTGTGTTTTTTGATGATGTTTGGAATCCTCATCCAAAAGCAGGTAAACAACCCGAACCAAAGATCGGTGTTCACAATTCAGAATGGGTACAAGACCCGGGTGTTCCCGAATATAGAGATACGACTTATTTCCCTGAATTAAAAAGATACGTTACTGATGTGATGCGTTTCTTTGCTCACGATAAACGTATTTTGATGTGGGATCTATACAATGAACCTGGTAACTCAGGCAAAGGAAATACATCACTACCACTTCTGGAAAAGGTTTTTCAGTGGGCACGGGAGGTTCATCCTGATCAACCGATAACTGCAGGACTTTGGAAGTGGCGTCTTGAGAAACTGAATGAATTTCAGGTGACTCATTCTGATGTAATTACCTATCATGATTATGAAGGACCCGTAAAGCATTTGCGTGTTATTCAAATCCTGAAATCATTTGGACGTCCATTGATTTGTACGGAGTACATGGCGCGGCCGCTAAATAGTCGGTTCTCGAATATCATGCCGATGTTGAAAGCTCAGAATGTGGGAGCCATCAATTGGGGTTTGGTAACCGGGAAAACGAATACGAAATATGCTTGGAATAAACCAATGCCCAACGGTGGTGAACCTGCAGAGTGGTTTCATGATATTTTTCACAAAAACGGGACTCCGTACCGACAAGACGAAGTTAATCTGATAAAAAAACTAAATGGAATAAAATAGGGGCCCTCCTAAATAGTTTAATCTGATAAGCAATATGATATTAAAAAAAGTTAATATTACTGGTAGCGTGTACTTTTGTGTATTAATTCTCATAAGTTTAATTCCTCTCAAAAACGAAACCGACTTTAAGCAATTACTTATTTGGATAAACGTGTAATAAATCTTAAGTCAAATGAAACAGGTATTTTTAAAAATGAAAAACTCAGTATCCTTTCCTCCATTAAAAAAATGAAAAGAGGGATGGTACTTGCAAATTCACAGGTATATTAACTATTAAATTATTTTCAAATGAAAAACTTCCGGCGTTTCATGTGGTTCTGTTTAACCATTGCTTTATTTGCTGCTTGCAGCTCAGGCATATCTTCTTCAAAGAAAGTATCATCTTTAAAATTGGTAACTTTGAATAAAAAGAAT
>JAADIB010000226.1 GCA_013151565.1 Chlorobiota bacterium | reverse complement strand
AGGAAATAATTCAGCTTGTAAAAAAAGAAAAAATAAAATTGGCAGTATTAATTGATTATCCGGGCTTCAACTTAAGAATTGCAAAAAAGCTGAAAGCTTTGGGACTTAAAATCGTTTATTATATTTCGCCGCAAATATGGGCTTGGAAAAAAGGCAGAATAAAAAAGATCAGAAAGAGGATCGATAAAATGCTGGTCGTTTTCCCTTTTGAAAGAAATATCTACGAAAAAGGAAATGTACCGGTTGAATATGTGGGACATGGACATCCGTTGGTTGAGAGAATTGAAAAGTACAATTCCCTTTCCAAAGAGGAATTGTTCAGCAAACTGGGATTGAAAGAAGGTAAGGAAATATTATTAGTACTTCCCGGAAGCAGGAAACACGAAATTGAAAAATTACTTCCGGAGCTGACCAAAACAGCGGAGAAGCTAGCGGCAAAATTTAATATGCAGATAGTAATTGCCTGTGCAGATAATTTGGAAGAATCATACTTGCAAAGTTTTGTTAATAATAAATTGATAAAAATTGTTAAGGGTAGCACATACGATCTTTTGAAACACTCAAAGTTCGGGATCATTAAATCTGGCACATCAACATTAGAAGCTGCGATATTTTCGCTTCCCTTTGTTGTTGTTTACTTAACTAACAAATTGACTTACGCCCTGGCAAAGAAAGTTATTCAACTTGATTTTATTGCGATGCCCAATATTATTGAGGGTAAAGAGATTGTAAAAGAATTTATTCAAAATGATGTGAATGCAGAATTGATTTCCGATTACTGCGAGAAACTGATAAACGATAATGTAAGAATGAATGAAGTAGTTGAAAATTTAAGATCAGTAAAAAATAAACTTGGCGGAAGCGGTGCATCTAAAAATTCCGCCGAAATAATATTAAAAGAGCTGCATGAAGTTTAAAGAGATCAAACAAGGATTTTTAAGATTTGTTGGACACTATTTCCTTCATGGAGCGGTAAATGTTCTTTGTAAATCTTTGAAAATAAACGTACAAAATTCCGATGGAATTGATAAGCTGTTATCGTCCGGTCAAAATATTGTTTTTGCGTTTTGGCACGGGACTATGCTTATTCCCTGGTATCTGCAGCGGAATAAAAATTTTTCTGCATTGGTCAGCCAAAGTAAGGACGGCGATCTTCTTGCAAATATTCTAACAAAATGGAATTATGATATTGCCAGAGGCTCAAGTCATAAAGGCGGAAAGGAAGCCCTTGAGATATTAATGAACAAGGTAAGAGAAAATCACTCCGTATCCATTACTCCTGACGGTCCAACTGGTCCGCCTCGCATAATGAAAGCCGGAGCGGTTATAATTGCACAAAGGAGTTCAATTCCTCTAGTGCTGTGCGGAATTGGTTATGACAAAAAACATGTTTTTAATAGTTGGGATAAGTCTGAAATACCAAAATTATTCAGCAGGGTTAATGTGATATATTCCGATCCGATATTTATTGATAAGGATTTAGAGCGGGAAGAAGTATCTAAAATAATTGACAAATGCAGTATTAAATTAAACGAGTTGCAAACAAAAGCAGAGAAGTTCGATTAACATATTAAAAATAATATTATCACCACTTGTTTTGTTATACCAGGTAATAGTAACAACAAGAAATAAACTTTTTGATCGCGGTATTTTCAGCCAAATAAAAGTTGAAGCAAAAGTTATTTCTATCGGTAACATTACCGTCGGCGGTGCAGGTAAAACTCCAACGGTAATTATGGTAACAAAATTACTGAAAGAAGCTGGAATTAAAGCAGGTATTCTGAGCAGAGGATACAGCAGAAATTCAAAAGGCTACCAGCTTATTTCTGACGGCAGTACTTTTTTTCTTCCGGTGAACAAAAGCGGAGATGAAATATATCTCGCTGCAGAAGAGTGCGGAGTACCCGCAGCTGTATCGGAAAGAAGAGTTGAAGGCGCACAAAAATTTATCGGTGATACTAATGTTGAAGCGATTGTTCTGGATGATGCATATCAGCATAGATGGCTTGATAGAGATTTGAACATACTTGTTTTCGATCAGAGATTCTTAACAAAAAAAGGGATAATCGATAGAAACCTTTTACCGTTGGGAAGAATGCGCGAACCGTTTTCCTCTGTTGACCGAGCTGATATTGTGATCATCAACAGGAAATTTACTGAAAAAGTTGATGTCCCTAAAAGTATTGTCAAATTATTTGAAGGCAAAAAACTATTTTACGGTTATTATGTTGCGTCTGGAGTTTATGATGTTAAAAACCATCAGCAATTTAGACTTAACGAATTTGAAGGAGAAAAAAGCTTAGTGGTCTGCGGTATTGCCAGACCATATTCGTTCTTGAAAGTTCTAGAACAAAATAATATTGATATAAGCAACAAGCTGCTGTTCAAGGACCATAAGGAATATACATTAAAGGAAGTTAATTTGATCAGAAAGAAATTTTACGAAACTAATTCCAATTCAGTTGTTACAACACAAAAGGATTTTGTAAAATTGAAAGCTTTCTCAAAGGAATTGGACGATATTGATATTTATTATTTGAAAATAGATATGATAATTGAGCAAGGGGAAGAATTCAAAGAACAAATTTTGAAATTATTTAATTAAATCTAATAACTAAACTCATTTGGAGGAAAAACAAATGGCGAAAAAGAAGGCAATAAAATATGTCTATTTTTTCGGAGGCAATAAAGCCGATGGAAAAGCCGACATGAAAAACCTGCTTGGAGGTAAAGGAGCAAACTTAGCGGAAATGGTAAACATTGGAATACCTGTACCATCCGGTTTTACAATTACAACAGAAGTATGTACTTATTACACAGAGAAAAACAAGAAATATCCTCAGGGATTAAAAAGCACAGTTGAAAAAGCGCTTAAAGAAGTTGAAAAACAAATGGGTGCAAAATTCGGCGATTCAAAAAATCCTTTGTTGGTTTCCGTACGAAGCGGCGCGCGCGCATCTATGCCCGGAATGATGGATACTATTCTTAACCTTGGTTTGAACGATACTACTGTTGAAGCTTTAAGTGCAAAGACTGGAAATCCAAGATTTGCATATGATTCTTACAGAAGATTTGTACAAATGTACGGCGATGTTGTGCTCGGCTTACAGCCAGTTGACAAACACGACAGAGATCCTTTTGAACTTATTCTCGAAAGAAAAAAGAAAAAAAGAAAAATTGAATTAGATACTGAGTTCACAACAGAAGATCTGAAAGAATTGGTAGCAGAATTCAAAGCTGAAATTAAAAAGAAAACCGGTCATGATTTCCCAACCGATCCTATGAAACAATTATGGGGAGCAATCGGCGCTGTATTTGAATCATGGAATAATGAAAGAGCGATTGTTTACAGAAAATTGAACGACATCCCTGCAGAATGGGGAACCGCAGTAAATATTCAGTCAATGGTGTTCGGTAATATGGGCGAAGATTCAGGTACTGGTGTTGCATTTACACGCGACCCAGCCACTGGCGAAAACATATTTTATGGTGAATACTTATTCAACGCTCAGGGCGAGGATGTTGTTGCGGGTGTTAGAACTCCGCTTCCAATTGCAGAACTTGAAAAAGACGACCCTAAAGTTTACAAACAACTTATGGATATTAGATCAAAACTTGAAAAACATTATCATGACATGATGGATGTTGAATTCACAATACAACAAGGCAAATTGTGGATGCTTCAAGCTCGTGTTGGTAAAAGAACAGGCTTTGCTGCCGTTAGGATTGCGGTTGATATGGTTCGTCAAAAACTTATTGACAAAAAAGAAGCATTGATGAGAATTGAACCGGATCAGTTAGAACAGTTGCTGAGACCAATTTTCGATTTAAAAGAAAAAGCTAAAGTAATTAAAGATGGCGGACTGCTGACTAAAGGCTTGAATGCTGGTCCTGGTGCAGCTTCCGGCAGAGTTGCTTTCACTGCAAACGATGCTGAAGCTATGGCTGCTAAAGGTGACAAAGTAATTCTTGTAAGAATTGAAACCTCACCGGAAGATATAAAAGGTATGAATGCCGCAGTTGGAATTTTAACTGCTAAAGGCGGAATGACTTCGCATGCGGCATTAGTTGCAAGACAAATGGGTAAAGTTTGTGTTGCCGGTGCCGGTGCTTTGAATATTGACTATAAGAAAGGTGTAATGTCAGTTGAAGGGAATAAGAACATAATCAAACAAGGTGATTATTTAACAATCGACGGTACAACAGGCGAAATCATTGCCGGTAAAGTTGCTACCAAACCTTCTGAAGTTGTTCAGGTATTGATCACTAAGGAATTGGATCCTAAAAAATCTGATGTTTACAAAACTTATCAAGATGTAATGAAGTGGACCAATAGTGTTAGACAACTAGGTATCAGAACAAATGCAGACGAACCGGCACAATCTGCTAATGCTCTTGCATTCGGTGCTGAAGGTATCGGACTGTGCAGAACAGAGCATATGTTCTTCGGCGAAGGAAAAATTCTTCCTATGCGTGAGATGATCCTTGCCAATTCTGTTACTGATAGAAAGAAAGCACTTAAAAAACTTCTTCCGTTACAGAGGAAAGACTTTGAAGGTATTTTCAAAGTTATGGACGGCAAACCGGTTACAATAAGGACTTTGGATCCGCCTCTGCATGAATTCTTGCCTCACGAAAAGAAAGAACAGGAAGAAGTTGCAAAAGCTTTAGGAATTTCACCTAAGGTTATTAAAGAAAAAATTGAATCAATGGCAGAATTCAATCCTATGCTTGGATTTAGAGGATGTAGATTAGGAATATCATATCCTGAAATAACAGAAATGCAAGCACAGGCAATTTTTGAAGCTGCGGTAAACATGGCTAAAAAAGGTATTAAAGTTAAACCGGAAGTTATGATCCCGTTAGTTGGTAATGTTAACGAATTAAAACTTCAAGAAGCTATTGTTCGTAGAGTTGCAGCGGAAGTATTCAAGAAAAAAGGTAAAAAAGTTAATTACCTTGTAGGTACTATGATTGAGCTTCCTCGTGCGGCTGTTACTGCTGATAAGATTGCTGAAGTTGCTGAATTTTTCAGCTTTGGTACTAACGACTTAACTCAAACTGCAATGGGATTATCACGAGACGACTCAGGTAAATTCTTACCTTTGTATATCGAGAATGAAATAATCCCTAAGGATCCTTTCGAAGCTCTTGATCAGGAAGGGGTTGGTGAGTTAGTAAAAATGGGAACCGAAAAAGGACGTTCAACAAATGCTAATTTAAAAGTTGGTATTTGCGGTGAGCATGGCGGAGAACCATCTTCTATTGATTTCTTCCATCGTACCGGTTTAAATTATGTAAGCTGTTCTCCATTTAGAGTACCGATTGCTAGATTAGCAGCAGCAAGAGCAGCTTTAAGAAATCCAAGAAAATAATTACATAAGGGTGGGGTAAATTCCCCGCCCGATTATTTTTGGTGTAGTTCATTAAAAATATTGAGGAGTTTAAATGAAGCTTTCAGCTTTTAAATATAATTTACCTAAAACCGCAATTGCAAAATTCCCCGTCTCTCCCAGGGATAGCGCAAAGATGATGGTTTTGGATAGAGAAACAAATAGTATAGAGGATAAGAAATTTTCTGATATTATTAATTACATGTCAAAAGGCGATGTACTTGTTGTTAACGAAACAAAAGTATTACAGGCGCGCTTGTTCGGTAAAAAGGAAAGAACAAATGCTAAAATAGAAGTCTTTGTTTTACGTGAATTAAATAAGAAGGAAAATATATGGGATGTAATTGTAGACCCTGCAAGAAAGGTAAGGATCGGCAACAGGATTTATTTTACTGATAATCTTTGGTGTGAGGTAATTGATAACACTACCTCTCGAGGCAGAACGGTAAGGTTTAACGAAGATGCGGGGGACATTTTTGCTGCGATCGAAAAAATAGGGACCACTCCCCTTCCTCCATATATTAAACGGGAAGCCGTTGACAAAGATAGGAAAGATTATCAAACGATATTTGCCAAAAGGGACGGATCTGTTGCAGCGCCGACAGCGGCATTACACTTTACACCTGACCTTATAAGAAAAATAAAAAGAAAGGGTATTAAAGTTGCTACGGTTATTCTTCATATCGGTTTGGGTACATTCAGACCGGTTGAGGTTGAAGATCTAACTAAACATAGAATGGATTCCGAGTATTATGAAATCTCACAGAATTCTGCGGATATAATTAACAATGCCCTTCATTCAAAAAAGCGGATTTTTTCTGTTGGAACTAGTACAACTAGGGCTATAGAGACTAGCGTTACCGCTGAAGGATTAGTGAAACCCGACATAGGATGGACTGATAAATTTATCTTTCCTCCTTATAAATTTAAAATTGTAAGTAAACTAATTACAAATTTTCATCAACCGGAATCTACATTACTTATGCTTACTGCAGCATTCGGGGATTACGATCTTGTAATGAAGGCTTATAAAAAAGCTTTGAAATCTAAGTATCGTTTTCTCAGCTACGGCGATGCAATGCTGATTTTATAAAATGAAAACTTATGCAATAATACCATCGGGGGGCGTTGGCAAACGGATTAAAAGCTCTTTACCAAAACAGTATATTCAGGTTAATGGTAAGGAGCTTATTGCATACACTTTAGAAATTTTTCAGAATTGTGAAGAAGTTGATGAAATAATTATCCCTGCCCAGAAAGATTATTTTGATTTACTTAACAGCATTAAAACAAAATACGGAATCACCAAACTTACAAAAATAGTTGAAGGAGGAACAGAAAGACAGCATTCTGTTTTTAATGCTCTGCAATCAACTTCTGCCATGGAAAATGACTTAATTATTGTGCACGATGCTGCCCGTCCTCTGCTTTCCAATAAAATTCTCCTAAACGCAATTGAAACGGCTAAAGAATTTGACAGTGCAATTGTTGCAATAAAGGCAAAAGATACCTTAATAAAAGGAAATGAATTCATAGAGGATTATATAGATAGAAATGAAGTCTATTACGTTCAAACACCTCAAATATTCAAATTTAAAATTCTTTCCGAATCTATGATTTCAGCGCTGAATCGTAATTTTGTTGGATCAGATGAGTCCATTTTAGTACACAAAATATCTAACAAAAAAATAAAGATCGTAGAAGGGTCATCGTTAAACTTTAAAGTAACAACTAATTCAGACCTTGACCTTTTTAGATTAATTGTTAATATTGAAACTTAGTAACAGATAAATTGTATACTATTTACTAGTTTTATTAAAATTCAGGTAGTTTTTATGTTGAACTTAATTGTGATTGTTATACTTTCATACTTGGTTGGTTCAATACCTTCAAGTATAATAGTAAGCAAAATGGTTAGGGGGATAGATATTCGCGAACACGGCAGCGGTAATGCCGGAGGTTCAAATGTATTCAGAGTTCTTGGCTGGAAATACGGGATACTGGTTATCTTTTTAGATGCACTTAAGGGAGCGCTTGTAGTGGTTTTAGTTGCAAGGCTTTATCTGGGAAGTTTTCCATTCCCAAATGCAACACCATTCGATGATTTTACATTAGTACAGATCATTGCAGGAATTTCCGCTGTGCTAGGTCATATTTGGACAGTCTTTGCAGACTTTAAAGGTGGAAAAGGTATTGCAACTGCATTGGGATTCTTAGTTACTATTATTACCGTTGATATGTTATTAGCTCTTGCGGTATTTGGTATAGTTGTATTGATATCAAAATATATATCTTTAGGTTCATTGAGTGCAGCAGTATCTATTCCGTTGATAATGATCATTAGAGAAAATGTATTTGGTGTGGACATTACAGGATATCATACAATATTACCATTTACTGTTTTCCTCGCTTTTCTTGTAATGTACACTCACAGAGCAAATATCAGCAGATTATTGCACGGTGACGAAAATAGAATTTCGCTCTCGAAAAAGAACAAATAATAATTGATCTATGAAAATTTCAGTTTTAGGAGCTGGTAGCTGGGGCACTGCCCTGGCTATCATCCTAAGTAACAATGGTCACGATGTTACCCTTTGGGAATTCAAGAAAGAATATGTTAAAGGGTTGATCAAGCATCACGAAAACAAGATATTCCTCCCGGGAATCAGTATTCCCCAAGAAATCGTAATAACACATTCACTTGAGCAGGCTTCTACCAATCAGCATATGATCGTTATTGCTATTCCGACTCAATTTGTCCGCAGTGTTCTGCAGAAAATGAAGAAATATTCCTTCTTGAACACAACTTTTGTAAGCGTTGCAAAAGGAATTGAAAAAGAAACTCTGGTTACTGTTGATCATATAATTTCGGATGAATTGGATATTGAGGAGAATAATATTGCTGTATTGTCCGGACCGAGTCATGCTGAAGAAGTAAGCCGAAAAATACCTACTGCTGTTGTCGCTGCATCGCGTAATCTTGATACGGCAAAGGATGTACAGGCTGCATTTATGACTTCATACTTCCGGGTTTATTCTACAACTGATATTGTAGGAGTAGAGCTGGGCGGTGCATTGAAAAATGTAATAGCAATTGGAGCCGGTATTATTGATGGAGCTAAATTCGGCGATAATACAAAAGCGGCAATCATGACAAGAGGAATTGCAGAAATTTCCCGGCTCGGTGTTCAACTTGGAGCCAGACCGGAAACATTCTCCGGACTTTCAGGCATGGGAGACCTGATTGTGACTTGTATGAGTAGGCACAGCCGCAATAGATATGTCGGGGAACAGATTGGGATGGGCAAAAAATTGCCGGAAGTTTTAAAATCGATGAAGATGGTTGCTGAAGGGGTTGAAACGTGTAAGTCAGTACATGAACTTGCTGCGAAACATCACATCGAAGTACCCATTGCCACTGCTGTTTATAATATTCTTTTCCACGAAAAAGATCCTATCAAAGTTACCTACGAGTTAATGTCCCGCGGGATGAAAGCGGAACTTGAATTTTAACACTGCAAAAATTTTGCTGCAGTTTATTATATTGTAGATATACATTTCAAAGAATGCAAGTATGTCAACAACAATTGATAGTTCAATACAATATTTAAAAAATGTTGGTCCTAAAAAGGCTGCAATTCTCT
The DNA here is from genome assembly GCA_013151565.1 of Chlorobiota bacterium. Taxonomy (GTDB): domain Bacteria; phylum Bacteroidota; class Ignavibacteria; order Ignavibacteriales; family Melioribacteraceae; genus SZUA-22. Next base: position 1,171 of record JAADIB010000226.1, on the reverse strand, counting down.
CATCAATTGGTATCAATAATATCAATGATCTCCTTTATTTTTTTCCTTATCGTTATTTGGATAGATCAACAATTCTGGATTCCTCACGAGTAGTCAATTTTGTTGCTGCCGGTTTTAATGGGGAAGTTACAATTATCGGAAAGGTTGTTGATACTGAGGAAATACATTACGGCAGGAAAAGTATTTTCAAAGTCTCGATGAAAGACAGCAAAGGATTTTTTGAATGTGTATGGTTCAGAAGTATCAAATATTTCCGTGATAGATTCAAACCGGATGAATACTACGCTGTCTCTGCTAAGCCTGTTATTACAAAATACGGTCATCTTCAATTTACTCATCCCGATTTCGATAAACTTTCATCCGAAGAATCGGAAGATTTTCTTCACACAGGAAAAATAATTCCTTTCTACAAAATTCCGGAAAAATTTAAGAAAGCTAATCTTGGCGAGTTGAGCCTTAGAAGATTAATTTTTCATGCCGTCACAGATTATAAAGATCAGATCAAGGAAACATTACCCGATCATATAATCGAAAAGAATAATTTGCTCAATATCAGATCGACTATTGCCAATAAGCATTTCCCGGAGAACACCGAACTACTTCAAAGAGCAGAACACCGCTTGAAGTTTGAGGAGCTATTTTATATAGAATCTCTTATAGCATTGAAAAAATATAATTACCGTTCCAAAGTTCCCGGGATAAGTTATGAACTTGATAAGAAATTACTGAAGCAGTTCCTTGATTCGCTTCCATTCCAATTAACTAATGCCCAAACTAAAGTACTTCATCAAATTCGACTGGATATGGAATCGGATAAACCTATGAACCGTTTACTGCAAGGCGATGTAGGAAGCGGTAAGACTGTTGTTGCTGTTATCGCTATGATAATTGCCGTATCAAACAATAAACAAGCCGCTCTAATGGCTCCGACAGAAATATTGGCAATACAGCATTACGAAAATATTCAAAATATGCTTTCCAATTTCCCGATAGAAATTGAACTGCTTGTAGGCGGACAGAAGACAAAAGAGAAAAGTAAAATACATTCCAAGATCAGGGAGGGCAAACCTGGTATTTATATTGGGACACATGCATTAATTGAGGATAAGTCTGAATTTACAAATCTGGGACTTGTAATTATTGACGAGCAGCACCGATTTGGGGTAGCACA
>JAADIB010000027.1:3675-13908 GCA_013151565.1 Chlorobiota bacterium | reverse complement strand
CCGTATACAATTACCGGAGATACCGGAATATTGAAATCAACATACGAGATACAGCCAGGTGTTGAAATTCCTGCTGAGTACAAGTTTAAAAAAATATAAGTTGAAAAATTTTATTGGATTAAAGACATCGCGGGGTATCCTGTGATGTCTTTTTTTATTAACCACACATTAATGGAAGTAAACCGATCCTGGAATTTCTTCTTTATCAATGCCAGGTCCTTTCCATTTAACTATTAATTTAGGTTTACCTTTAGGTTTACCGCCAACTTGAAAATGTTTAACATTAATTGAATGATACCCTTTTTCTAAAGCAATAATACCGTGTCTTTCACGACGTCTATGAGAGCCGTCGTTATTTACAACCAGTATATTATCAATATACAAAACACTTCCATCATCTGAATCCAAGAAGAAAGTATATGTCCCCTTTTTCAGAATATTAATATATCCGCTATAAATCACTCCATTCTTTTCTGACATATTAATACCAAGGTCAGCTTTAATTTCTGGTAATATTCCTTTGTGAAGTATCGGATACATTATAATATCATCAACTTTTTTACACAACCATACTTCTCTATACTCATAGGAAATTCCTTTTTTAACATTTGTCACTTTTACCGGCGGAAGCAGATCAAGTTTCCTGAATTTGAGCGGTGTCGTATAACTGGGATAAAATCCTTTCTTAAATGCTTTCGCTTTAACGATCATTGATTCTGTGACTTTGAACTTGCTTTCATAATGTTGAGAAGATGCATCCGGTTCGCTTCCGTTAGTTGTGTAATATATTTTTACATCTTTATCATTGCATGATAATGAAACAGTGCAATTATTATTAAATGTTATCATTCCGTCCGGAGGAATTTGCTTGTTCTCGACAGTAATTCTCGGCATTGAGACCGAATTAAATTCTACTGAGTATGGACGGTCGCCAACTGCTGAAGCCCAATCTGGGTTTGGCTGATCTCCCATCTCAAATATCACTGTTCCCCCGCTAACAATATCACCATGCTTAATATATGACTTTGTATATGACTTACCATTTAATTTTGCTGACTGAATATAAGGATGTTCTAAAGAGTTATTATTTACAATAATCTCGAAAGTCTTTCCGTTCTCCAAATTTATTTTCACCTTGTCAAATAAAGGCGAACCGATTACATAATAATCCATTCCCGGGGTAACCGAATAAAAACCCATAGCGCTGAATACAAACCATGCAGACATTTGCCCGGCATCATCATTCCCCGATAGTCCATCAGGAGTGTCATTGTACTGCGATAAAAGTATTTCTCTTACTCGCTGCTGCGTTTTCCACGCTGCACCAGTGTAATTATAAAGATAAGCAGTATGATGACTTGGTTCATTCCCATGATTATACTGCCCGATCAGTCCTTGTCTGTCCTTAATTTCAATTGTGAAATATTTGTCCAGCCACACTTCAAATTTTTTATCTCCACCCATTAATTTTATAAGTCCATGAACATTCTGCGGAACAAAGGTTGTATATTGATAAGCGTTAGCTTGCGTATAATGTTTTGAAAATTCTATCGGATTAAAATCAGTCAGCCATTGGAAACGACTATCTTTTGGTCTCATAAAATTCACTTCTTTCGAAAATAGATTTTTATAAAAGCTTCCGCGATTACTGTAATATTTGTAATCATCTTTATCAATATCCTTTACAACTTGAGCCAAACACCAATCATCAAAACTATACTCTAAAGTTCTTGATACCGATTGGACTGCATAATTGTAAGGGACAAAGCCAAAAGTTTTGAAAAGATTTCGTTTTTCCCATGGCAGATTTGCTAATTCTTTCATTCCCTCTACTGCTTTTTGAATATCATAATCTCTGATCCCTTTAACATACGCATCGGCAATAACAGGAAGCGAATGGTAACCGATCATGCTCGGTACTTCATTCCCCGATATCTCAAACATCGGCAGACTGCCGGAATGTTCATATCTTTCAATAAAGGTTTTTACAAAGTCCTTTGCTCTTGTTGGATTAATTATAGTGTGCAACGGATGAAGACCTCTAAAAGTATCCCACAATGAAAAATTTGTATAATCGTTAAAATCCTTTGCAGTATATATTTCATTATTCGTACTGCGGTATCTTCCGTCAATATCCATGTCCAAACTAGGATGAATAAAAGCGTGATACATTGCAGTGTAAAAAATTGTTTTCAGTTTCGGATATCTCCCCTCAACTTCAATTATCTGCAATTCCTTGTTCCATGCCTCTTGTGCCTGCATTTTAACGGCGTTAAAATCCCATCCGGATATTTCACTTAGATTTTTCTCAGCTCCGTCAATACCAACTTTTGAGATAGCAACTTTAACCAGAACAGGCTTATCTGTATTTAGGAATTGGAAATATGCTTTAATACTTTTACCAGTTCCTTCAGATATATTCCTATTTAATTTACCGTCAACCATTATTCCATATGTGGCAAACGGCTCGGAAAACTCAGCAACAAAGTAGAGTTTCTGATACATTCTTAAACCGCCGATTGATGAACGGTAGCCGAGAATTTTTCTATCGTTAACAATTTTCAGATACAATGAATCTGCTTTGTCATTTATACCGTGTTCCAGGTCCAATATGATGTTTGCCGTATCAGACTTTGGAAAAATGTATTTATGCAAACCGACTCGTTTGGTTGCTGTTAATTCTGCAATGATATTGTAATCATCCAAAAGAACTTTATAATAACCGGGTGATGCAAATTCATTCTTATGAGAAAAAGCAGAACGATAACCAGATTTCGTATCAGATGGGTCACCAACAGTTAGTTGAACTTTTCCGGTTGTAGGCATAAAAAGGAAATCACCTCCGGAACCTTCACCTGTACCACTTAAATGAGTATGTGTAAACCCCATAATACTTTTATCGGAATAATGATAGCCGGATGAGCCTTTAGAGGTTTTGACTCTGGTATCAGGACTTAGCTGCACCATTCCAAATGGTAATAACGCTCCCGGGAATGTGTGCCCTTCTGCATCAGTACCGATAAACGGATTGACATATTTAGTGTAATCAATATCGGGACTATACTTTCTTGTGTTCGATTGTTTCGAACATCCAAAAACAACTAGAAGTAATATCAGCAGTATTTTTACAGAGTGCTTCATTATTACCTATTTATTATTCAAAGGAGAATCCATTTCAAACGAATCGAACACTCCGCCGTTAGTCCCATCCCCATTGACCTCAATAGCTTTCACTTTTAATTTTTTGCCATCGACTTCTACAAGCACATAATTATATCGATAGTATTTGCCCCCGTCAAATTCATCACTATTCGGGTCAGCAGGATGATCCGGCAGATCGATTTGTTCCCATTCATAATATTTATGGTTATCCAATCGTGCACCGCCGCCGCCAGAAATTATGTAAGCGGCATTATTTCCTTTCCCGGTCTTTGGATCGTATGGCGGATGCGGTAATCCCCTTTCGTAATCATGTGTGTGCCCGGCAAAAACGATTGAAACATTATTTGCTTCGATCAAAGGAACGATATATTTCCTTAACGGTGGTTCGCCGTTGTAATATCCTCCCGACCAGCACTCGGAGTATGGAGGTTCGTGCATCATCACAAATATCCAGTCACTTTTCTTCTGCGCTTCTTTCAGGTCTTCAACAAACCAATTGTACTGCTGACTATTAGGAGAGATTATCGAGCCGTCATCACCTGGTCCCGCTTCACCTTCATTCGGATCAAGTATTATAAAATGTGCATTTGCATAATCGAATGAAAAATAATATTCCGTACTGCCAACCGTGCCGACCGGATGTGAAACATATTTTTCAAACGGAGGAACATTACGCTGCTTCCAAAATCCTCCGTACTCGTGATTCCCGATTGAGATGTAACTGGGAGTAGTACTGCTGTAATATCTTATGGGAACAAAATATTCATCAATCCATTCCGAGAGTACCGAACCGCGTGAAACAACATCCCCGACATTTAAAACAAAATCGCTATGCTCTTTTGCAATTTGTTTTGAAACATTTTCATGAATTTTCGGACGTGATCTATTATCTCCATATACAATGAACTTGAAAGGTTTAGTTTTATCCGGCTTTGTTGTGAAAGAAGCAACGGGACTGCTTATATCTCCGCATACAACTCTGTAATTAAAAGTCTGATCAGGTTCTAATCCCATAAGAGTAAGTTTATGCATTATACTTGGATTCGCTTCCTCAATTGTTTTTTGAGTCATTTTATTATCCTTCCCGTACTCAATGTAACCGTATGTAGGATAAACCGTTTCCCACATAATCGTCATCCCGGTTTCTTCCGCTGACTGCAGATATGGAAGAATTAGAAATGCCGGATCAGAAGTTAATTTTTCCTCGACTATATTTAACTGGTTATTGATCAACTCCAACTGTTCCGGTAATGACTTTCCATTCAATTTCGTATCAATAACCTCAGTAAGAGTATTCACAGTTTCCATATCAGGCTGCGGGCGGTTTTTTACATATCGATCAACTCTATCAATCCTACCTAGGGTTTCCGTCACATCGGCTTTCAGCTTATATTCATCTTCCGTGATAATTGTTACATAGCCAAGGTTTCCTGGTCCGCCGTTATTATAAACTTTTACAGCCAACTTCAGCGGTTTGCTTGTATCAGCTGCAGTTGTTAACATAGTCTCAAATCTTTTTTCCTGTGAACGGGTTTTCAGAACTCCGTTTACATAGAAATCCCCTCTATCATCGGTCATAAATGAAATTCTCACAGCTCTATTCTGAGTTGCGAAACCATTGATCGAATTAGGGATTTTTAGTGTCGTGCGGTACCAAGCATGTTTGCCTTCACCTTCCCATCTGTCTCCGGTTGTAATTTCTTCCCAATTACTGTCGTCATAAGCGGGATCCATGACTTCGTCGGATGCATACAGTTTTCTTTTCCAATTTTTAATTGGTATACCTGATGTATTAAGCGACAACTTTGTTTTTGCATGATAAAATTCCGAATACTTCTTAGGCATAGCGATCAGATCCGCTTGGAAGAAGCTGCAGTTGTAATCATGATTCTGTGCTTTGACAGCAATTGTGTATTTTTTCCCGGCTTCTGCGTTGGCTACTAATATTGCACTTCCACCATATTGACTTGCCTGAAATATTTTTTTACCGTCAATATAAATTATCCCTATCGGGTCAACTCTGAATTCCATCAAGATATCTTTACCTGCAAAAGCATTAGGAATTGTGATTTCCTTCTTATACCATTTGATTAAATTCTTTTCCCACCAAACATGATTTATTGTTTCGGAATTCCATTCTACATTCGAATCAGGATTAAAAACTTCATCAACAGGTAGATCACCGGTGTGAATCTGCCAAAGATGCAATTCCATTACTTCATAGGGGTTAATCGGTTGAGTGATTATTTTATCTTGTGCATTCGTTTCAAATGTGAAGAAAAGAATTGCGAATAAATATAGAATATTTATTTTGTAATGATCTATTTTTTGAATGGATTTATAAGCCATGGCATTCCTCCAGATTATTAAGTCAAACGATTGTATAAACGAGGTTACAAATATAACCTAATTCTGAGAATTATGTTGTAGATATAAATTTATTATTCGACGTGAAATTATTGTTTATTTTGAAGTTAGTTTAAGTTTAAATAGCAGGTAACTATAATAAAAGTCTATAAATATATTGTTGAATAATAGGGCGATAATATAGTTTAAAAATTAAATAGTTTAATATTGGAACAAATACACATTTTATATGTTACATATTTAGTGTAATTAAATTATTGCTTGACAATATGTAACAGTTACACTATTTTAAATATTACGTTTGTGGGAGACGAGAGAATGATTGATTCAAAATACAAAATCATTGGGAATAATATTAAAGTTCTCAGAGATAAATATGGTTTTAAGCAAGGGGAAGTTGCTAATTTTCTTGGGTTAAAAAACCATGCTACTATAAGCTATTACGAAAATGGCGAAAGGAAAATTCCACTTGAACATCTTTCTAAAATTGCAGACTTATTTGGTGTTGAACTTGAAGTTTTATTAAGTGAAAATCCAGAAGAGCAAGCACTTAATAGAGTTTTTGCATTTAGGAAAGATGAATTCAAAGGGAAAGATTTAGAAACCATAGCAAATTTCCATAAAATTGTTAAAAATTATCTTAAACTAAAAAGATTAGAGAAAAAACATGCCCTCCAATCTTAATCTTGAAAAAGCTGCGGCAGAGTTTAGAACAAAGTATGGTTATGGTAATTCAAATCCTATCCGAATTAAGAGTCTCTTATTAGAGTTAAGAGTGCTTACTATCTTCCGAGATATGGAAGGTTCTTTCTCCGGTATGTCGTTAAAAATTGATGATGATAGATTTATGATTGTCAATTCTTCACATTCTCTTGGGAGACAACACTTCACAGTTCTTCACGAACTTTATCATCTATATATCCAAAAAAACTTTAACCATATCATTTGTAATAATGGTATAGATAGTAAAAGCAGAAAAGAAGAAGATAACGCAAATATATTTGCTGCTAATCTTATGCTTCCAAGAGAAGGAGTTATCAAACTTATACCTGATGAAGAATTAAAAAAGGACAAAATCAATCTTAGTACAATATTAAAATTAGAGCAATACTATTCTTGCTCACACAAAGCGATGATCAAAAGGCTTTTTGATTTGAATATAATTAGCAAAAGTTTTGAAGAAAAACTTAGCCGAGTTATTATTAAAATAGTTGCACAAGAGTACGGATACGGAACCGAACTATATGAGGCAGGCAACAAGAATGTTATTGTCGGTGACTATGGCGTTAAAGCTAAAGAATTTTTCGACAAGGAAATTATTTCCGAATCTCATTATTTATCTCTTATGCACGATTTAGGAATTGATTTTCAAAGTACTGAAAATTCCAATGAACAATGATACCACAAAAATCCTTATCGACTCTGATGTTATTATTCATTTCATTAAAGGCGATAAACTAGATCTAATTCCATCTATTTTCCCCGATAGGATAGCGTTTGTCGATAAGGTTTTAGAAGAACTATATCTTATACCCAGAACTCAAATACTCATTCATAATTTCATTTCTAACAATAATTTCGAAAGACTTGAATTAGATAGTAACCTTGATTATGTTATTGAGTACTCACGTTTGATTCAATTGGTCGGTAAGGGTGAAGCAGCTTGCATGGCAATTGCAAAAATTGATAAGAATTATATTGCTAGTAGTAATATGAAAGATATTAGAGAATATTGCGAAAAGAATGATATAAAAATTATTACGACTATGGACATTTTATGGGAAGCTATGAATCTGCATTTACTTACTGTAGAAGAATGCGATGAGTTTATTCGTAAAGTAAAATCAGCCGGCAGCAAATTACCCGTTGATACTATTGAAGAATATGTAAAAAAATATGTGATGTAACTTTTTAAAAATCTAACAATATTTATTTACACTTAACCTGCTCATTTATCAACATTGGTAATAACCGATCTCTTAATTATTTGGTGAGTTTTTATTTCCTCTATTAGGAGGCTTTGCATAACCTAAAAATTGTAGCAACTCTATTTTTTTGAATAACATTTATTGCTTATTTTGCTCCATTTAGGATGCTACGCCTCCCGAGAACAGCAAATATTAAAGTAATATTACTAAAAACAGATTGTGAAAATACGTTATTCAAAGGCTTCTATTACTAAATAGAAAACTATGAAAAGATAAGGAACAATAAAACGTTATTTCCCCAAATGCCTAAGCCAATCAATGCATAAATCTTTCCATGATTCAAGATATCCTTTCCCGTTTGCTAAAGCAAAACCATGTCCGCCATATTCGAAAATGTGCATCTCGGCTTTAACTCCGTGTTTGTGCAAAGACTCATAAAATCGAATACTATTCTCCACGGGAACAACCTTGTCATCGGAGGCATGGACAAGGAATGTAGTTGGTGTGTTTTCTGTAACCTGTTTTTCATTAGAATAGTAATCAATTAATTCTTGTGATGGATTTTCACCAAGCAGATTTTTTCTTGAGCCCATATGAGTAAAGGTTTCATCCATTGTTATTACCGGATACATCAGAACCATAAAATCCGGTCGGGAACTGATTGTATCTATCTCATCCAGACCTTCATTACCGTCCCTATCGTAATGAGTTCCAAGCGTGGAAGCCAAATGACCGCCTGCAGAAAATCCCATAACACCGATATTATTTTTATCGATGTGCCATTTCTCTGCATTAGCTCTGATCATTTTCATCGCACGCGAAGCATCAAGCAGCGGTGATTTATCTCTTACAATATTGCTCTTTGCATGTGGAAGTCTGTACTTCAGAACTATCCCGGCAATACCATAGGCATTAAGCCATTTGGCAATATCGGTTCCTTCCCATTTATAAACCACAGCGCCATACCCGCCTCCGGGAATTATGAGAACAGCCTGACCTGTTGAGTTTTTCTTCGCAGGAAGATAAACCGAGATATCAGGGTTTGTAACAAGTCTGTAATGCTCAATTTCAGCGGCATCATTGGGAGTTTCTTTTTCTCCGACTTCTTGATAATTAGGAATATTATCACCCCAAAGTGAAATTCTAAGATCTTGAGCTTTTGTAACAAGAGATAAAAGTAAAACTAAAATTAATACATTTTTCATATTGTTCTTTTTTTGCAATTGTTATAAAATTTTTTATCTGTTCTCTCGTTATACTATTATTTACTAGACCTTAACCAATTTTTTGTCTCTGTTTTTATAGCAATGTTCAACATTACAAACCTCACATGGATAGTCTTTCCACTTTATCTCCGGACCAATACCGACTATACCGGATACCGATTTATGCGGCTTCATAAGAGAGGACTCGGTAAGTGTAACCCCGCAAAAATCTTTTGGGAAAAAATTAAAAAGTTTATGCTGTTCCGATACGTTCCAGCCGCAGTAACCAGGACTATACCTATTACTGCATTTCAAATTTTCTCCTGCTGCGTATTCAACAATCTTTTTCTCTAACCAATCAGCTATCGACTCAGCAATCTCTGAGCCGAGGAGATCGATCATATATCCAGCTAACGGATCACCTTCAGAAAAAGTTTTCCTCGACCATTTATCGAAACCAGGACCAACTGTTCCAACAAATATTGCCGCTCCACTTATCTTTTTCAGCGGACCAGCAACAATTTTATCTGTTTTAAACTCAGCCCCATCCAACAGAACCGTACCGTGTGAAGCCGAGCAAGTATTCCGGGAAAGAATTACAAATCCGCATTCCGGAGTCACTATTTCCTTAGCAGTATTGATCAACTCATCTAAAATAGTTTTATAACCAGTGTAAGTATTCTGATCAGAATATCCCATAGTCGAAATGATATTTTCAGCGCTGATATTTAAATCGTTAAACTTGGGTTTATAATGAAATACTTTATACAATTCTAGTATCCCTAATCAAACCAGTGTGGCTATGTGTTTTGCAAATTTATTCGGATCAGGGAAATAACCGTCAGCACCTATTTTATCGCTGAACTCTTGTGATAGCGGAGCGCCTCCTACAAAAACTTTTGTATCTGGTGAAACCTCTTTAATTGCTTTTGTTGTATTTTCCATCTGCATCATGGTTGTAGTAAGTAAGGCGCTCATTCCGACGAGGGCGTTCGGATATTCTTTTAAAGTTTCAACAAATCTATCCGCTTTAACATCGGAGCCGAGATCGATAACATTCCAACCGCTTCCGGTTAATACCATACGCACAATGTTTTTACCGATGTCATGAAGATCACCAGCAACTGTACCGATTATAAAATCTCCTTTCAGCACAACTTCGCCGGATTCGAAAAACGGATGTAAATGAACCATCGCTGCATTCATAGCTTTTGCGGCAATTAGCATATCGGGAATGAACGCTTTCCCCTGCTCAAATTTATCCCCGACTTTTCTCATCCCGGTCATCAGGGAATCATTCAATATGACTTCCGGGGGCACGCCTTCATCAAGCGCTCTTTTCGTGAGTTCATCGGCTCCCTCTTCCCCTTTAAGATCCGGAGGAAATGGAGATGCAAGATTTACCTTACCTCTTTCAATTGCAACAGCTAATTTTTCCAATAATTCTTTCATAAATTACCTCGATGATTCATTGATTATAAACTATTTGTTTTTAAGGTTTAAATATTCATCTTTCATATCATTCAATCAAGAAAAAAAATTAATAATAAAATATGAGATTATCCAGTTAA
>JAADIB010000027.1:0-3640 GCA_013151565.1 Chlorobiota bacterium | reverse complement strand
GGAACACAGATCATTATGATAACTATGATTTTTTAAGATCATAATTTATCTTAATAATCATAATAATCAGCGTTCCTATTTTTTCTAATTAATTTTTGTAATAATAAAGACTCCACAGTTTTAATCCGGTTAAAAATTCGGATGTATTAGATACTCCGTGAATAACCGACGGCAATGTTTCCAGAATATCTTTCAACCTGGTTTTAAGATTAATTTCTTTTTCTTCTTCAACACCCACAGTCTTTAATAAATTAACCAGAGAGCTAATGCTTGGGTTTAAACCAGAGTTTCCGGTATTAATAATTACTTCCTTAGAAATATTTTCAAAAACTTTTACATATTTATTTCTTACAATTTCATTCCAACTTGATATCAAAGTATTCAATTGCGCTTTTGTCTCATTTTTTATTTCATCATCATTGCTACCCATAGGTTTAATAAATATTCCATCACAATCTTGGTTAAATATTTCAGCAGCATCAGTCAACATTGCTTTCCTAGTATATATAACAGCCGCTGATAAAGGATAATATTCCCTTGCCGACTGCAGATTAGATATGCCGTATTCTCTACCTTGATCCAGACTATAGCAAACATCCGCGAAAAGGTTTCTCCACGAATCCAATATTGAGAACAACCGCTTTAAATATTCGTTTGTAATATTCGGATCATTATAATCAAGATTATGGTATACATCTTCTAATGTGTTAAACGAGTTAACTTTTGTCTGTATTTCTGTTTTAGAGGGAATAGTAGATGATACTCTATTACCGCTTCTTCCGTACAGATCAAGTATAAAAAGAGATGGGTAAAGATTTCTTGCATCAAGCAATTTTTTGCATTCATCAAAAGTGGATGTGCATAAAAATTCTATTTCCGGAAATGAAGGTTGAAATATTTCATGAAATAGCCCGATTTCAAATGAAGAATCATCGATAAAACAATAGATAGGTCTTTCCATAATTTACTCCTATAAATAAAATATCTAGCATACCTAAATCTAAATGCAAATTATAAGTACTTTATTATATGCCAGCCGCTTTTCTTGCCGCTTTTCTTGGTGAGGACGGTGGTTGCAGTATAATAATCAAATCATACTAATAATGTAACAAAAACTAGGTAAATTATAAATTCTTAATGCCGTCAAACAAAACGGCGGTAAACTGAGTCTTTACTCTTGCTCTGTTTTTGATGTTAGATTAAGATCAGGATTAAGAGTAAGATTAAGAGGGAAAATAACGGTAGCTTTTACCCGCCCATACGAGAGATCAACCCTTTATAACGTTATAAAGCATTTAGAATTTTAGCCCTAAACTTATATCAAATGAATTATTTCTAAAAAATGTCACGTTTGGATGTTTCCCATTTGTGGAATTTGATAAATCATAATTGTAAGAAAACTCAAATAACAATGAGACACTATTCATTATTCGTGATTCAATTCCAAATTGAGTTGATAATCCAAAACTAAAATCCGTAAAATAATTTGCCCAATCAAGTGGCATTTCATAACCTTCTTGGGTTGTTAAATTTGCTCTTTTATTAAATATATAATCAAGTCTTGGTCCTATGGAAATATATGGGCTAATAATTTGTGAATCTAAAATATATTTTCCCAACACTTTAAATGAAAGACAATCAATTTCTACGTTATCTTTTATTTCAGGAAAATCAAATCCCTTTGTTGAATATTCTAACTCTGTATTTAGTAATAATGGTATGCTGATTAAAAAATCTTTGAAAACTGCAAAATGAAAACTGCTGTTTCTATCCATTGATTCATATTTGGAATTATTATAGTACATTTCAATATTTGATGATGTGAAGCCGGCTTTTATCCCGAAACCTTCAAATATTTGACCATTAATGAATTGTGGCTGAGAAAATAGTATCAAAATAAGTGTACTCAATACTTTCATATTATGCTCAGTTTATTAAACTTTATAACGGCGTGGCTTTTTTCCCGCCCGTACGAGTTCGGCTTGCGAATAACTACCCCACAGTTTTTTGCGGGGATTTGCTGGTTTCAACACCGGATTATGTCTCGGCAGAGTTTATCCCGATTCTTTTTATCGGGGCTTCGAGATCAATCCTTTATAACGTTATATGCGATTTTAGGTACTTCGGTATTTTAAAAATCAATCAATTCACGTCTTTGGTATTGTTCAATTACAATACTACTTCCATCTGTTATATCAGTCTTTTTTTCAAAATAGCTTACTTCATGAAGACAAATTCCTATATTTTCAACTAAATACAAGAATTCCAATCTTCTATAATTAGGATTTAGCATTCTTTCTCTTTTTAATTTTATTGCATTAAAATTTCCAGCCTTAGTATTTATTTCGACCTCACCAATAACAGTTACGGTATCCTCGACTGAAATATATGTATCACCAACTTCAAATGGAATTTTGTATTTTACTGCTCTGTTTATCCCTTCATCAAAATATACATTGAAAGCATAAATAATATTGCTGTCAGCAAAATATTTGAATTTCAATCCTCCACCAACTGAACCGTCAGAGCCTGGGTTGTTTAATAAAACGAATAGATTATATCCTCTCTCTTCATGAGTGATAAACATAGTGTCACCAACAATATCAATTGTTTCTTCCATCGTTCCATATATAAATATTCCTTTTTTGTATAGTGAATCTGGAAACTGAATTGTATTTATTAAAGAATCAGGGGGATAATGAGTTGGTTTATTAGTTGTTAGATTTATTTCTGAAACAGTATACGAATAAGTTTTTACAGATTTATCCAATCCAAGTTGATTGAAAATAGGATTGTTGGGTATGGTGTCTCTTGAATTTAAGTCGGATGTAATAGTTTTTGGTTGGTTTATACTTTCTTTACAAGAGATTATTAGTAAAAGAGCGAAGATTGGTAACAACGAAAATAATTTTAATTGTGTATTCATAAAATTGCCCCGTAGTTAAGGTGAAAATATTTGAAAAACGAAAATGATGTTACTAATAGTAACGATATTTTGCGTGAAAGATTAAACCAATTTTTGGAACCCTCGAATATTTTTTAAGCATATAACGAGGTTGCCACTTACCCGCCCGCATTATAAACCTTTGAGTAAAGCAACCGTTAAAAATTAATTTTTAAAAAAATTGCCAACTAAACAACTTTTAAAAATTACAACATTGAACCCACTTTGCAAAACGAAAACGCCCCAGAGTAACGACGGTCGGGTGGGGCAGCGGGTTAGGTTGCAGCTATACTATATACATTGAACCTATATTATACTCTTTGCCTTAGACCATTCTTTTAAATATTGCTCACGTAAGGCATCTATAACAAATTTTTCTTCAATTAAAGAAAACATAAACCCACGATTGCCTAAATCTTTTATTGACGCACCGAAATGATAAAATTCCGAATCATCTATTATTAAAAATCTATCGTGAAAAGCTGAAGATGTTTTAATAGACAAATTGCCATACTGTTTATTGAAAGCATTTGCTGATGTAGAAAGAGATGAAGAAATATTTTTTGTTAAAATATTTACGGATACTAATTTTTCCTTGGTAGATAATAAACTAAGAACATCTTCATTGATGTATCCATCTATAATAATGATACTATTTTTAGAATTTGTTAAGATATTTTGAACCTTCAAAAGAGC
>JAADIB010000381.1 GCA_013151565.1 Chlorobiota bacterium | reverse complement strand
GGTTTTGCTACATTCATTAATCCGCGTCCCGTTTATTTTGTTCTGATAAATACATCTGGCGAGTTTGTACTAAAACAAAAGACTGATGCTGATCCCCAAACGTGGCAGCCTTTTAATCCGGGAGATTTAGAATACCAACTACTCACACATTCTATTCAAGGAGTTATTCTGTTGGATAAAATAAAAAGCGGCGAGTATATGCTGGGTCTATGGATGCCGGATGCCGATGAGAGTATTCGGTTAGATTCACGCTATGCGGTCCGAACAGCAAACAGAGATACTCCATGGTGGACAACGGCAGACGGTAAGTATGGCGTTAATATTCTGGGAACTATAAAAGTTTGCAAAATAAATTTGAACTAAATATACTGCTTATACAGAGCAGAATTTTTAACTTTAGCAATTAACAAATTAAAAATATGAAAAATAAATTTTTTACACTCTGGATCACATGGACAATCTTAGGAGCAATCTTGCTGTATGGTGTTGCAACCTCTATTTCAGATAATAGCTTTGTATCAGTATTAGCAATGGTCTTAAGCTTATCACCCCTCTTAGGATTAACGCTTGCATTAGGGTCTTTAAAAGCTTCCAGTCAGTTCAATAATTGGTTAAGGGGAAATAAAAATTCACTTTATTATACAGCAGGTGGAATATCACTTTTATTTGCCATACCAGGATTATTAACAGGTAGTTTTAATCCTTATAATACAATAATTTTTGCATCAATTGTTTTTGTAGTATTTGGTTTATTGAAGCAAGCTAAAGAGGAAGAGTTTAAATTAAACTGGAGTGATTTAGCAATCTGGATAATCCTATGGATACCCTTCGATCTTCGCTGGTATATGGAAATGCAGCCGAACCTGGATTATACTTGGTGGTCCATTGCAATTTCTGTTATTGCTATAATTGGGTGGTATGGATACAGGGAAGCTGATATTGGTTTTAATCTAGTTCCAAGGTTTAAAGATCTGCTTATTGCTCTATCCGCATTGGTTATGATCATGGTAGTTGTAATTCCTCCTGGGCTTGCAACCGGGTTTCTCTCTTTTTCAGTCCCGGAATCTTTTGATATTTCAAAACTGACGGCACATTTTATAGGATTGTTTCTAACAGTTGCATTACCTGAGGAGCTCTTCTTCAGAGGAATTCTGCTGAGAGGACTTGATAAATTATTTTCAAAAAAATGGATTCCAATGTTAATATCTTCACTTGCTTTTGGAATGATGCACTGGAATAATGTGGATACTTTATCGATGCAGATCACTTATGTTTCTTTAGCAACAATTGCCGGACTTGGTTATGGATGGGCATACAAAAAAAGCGGCAGCAATTTATTTGCTGCAATACTTGCACATACGCTAGTTGATTGGGTTTGGAGATTATTACTGTCTGGTTAATGCAGAAAATTAGATAAAAGTAAATCAATAAATTTAATCCGCCAAAAGCGGACAAGGGATAAATTCCCAATCGCTTACGGTGGGAAGATTCACTATAAAACGGGAAGCAAAATGAAAACAACATTACTCATTGTACTAATATCTTTTTTAGGGATTACAGGATGTCAGCAAAATAATTCACCGAAAACTATCGATCTATCCAAGAGTTGGAGATTTTCTCCGGATAAAAAAAATATTGGTATATCTGAGGGATGGTATAAAATCGACTTTGATGATTCTCAATGGAATACACTAGATGCGGGAACACGTTGGGAAAATCAAGGATATCCAAAACTGGACTCATTAGCATGGTATAGAAAAACAGTTGATATTCCATCTGCCTGGAAAGGAAAAGATGTATGGATAAAATTCGGCGGAGTAAATGATGCTTACGAACTATATGTGAACGGAAAAAGTGTCAGTTCGTTTGGTGAAGCGAATATAAGCTTTGCTGGTAAACCATCGTTTACAAAAGTCAGTGATAAATTAAAATATGGTCAATCCAACCTGTTAGTAGTAAAAGTCAATGACTGGGGAAACAGCGGTGGTCTGTGGCGTCTGCCTGTGATTATAACTACAGATAAATCGGAAACCGATCTCTTCAAACCATTATCTGAAACACCTTTTGATCCGGTGAAAGAGGGTTATAAACTATTTTGGCAGGATGAGTTTAATGGAGATAAACTGGATAAAACAAAATGGTTTGTACGCGGAGTGGGACCGCGTGGTGTCGGGTATATTACTCCCGACGCAGTAGAAGTAAAAGACGGAGTTCTGAAACTCCATGCTTTTATAGAAAATGATTCTCTCAAGGTTGGAGCCGTTGGCACATATGGACTTTTTGAAACTACATTCGGTTACTTTGAGTGCCGGGCAAAACTGCAGAAGTCAACTGGTAACTGGGCAGCTTTTTGGATCCAGTCTCCCGGTATCTCGCAAGGTGAAGACCCTGCTAAGTTTGGTACCGAAATAGATATTTTTGAATACTTCAAAAAACAGGGCGGAGATTTTGTTTCGCACAACCTGCATTGGGCTTACGGACCGAATCAACAATCCACGGGAGCATTTCTAAGTAAGGTGGAAGGAGTTGGCGAGGGTTTTCATACTTTTGCCGTAGAGTGGACACCGGAGAAATACGCTTTCTTTGTTGACGGGTATAAATATTACGAAATAAAGCAGGCTATCTCTCATATTGATGAATATATTATTTTAAGTTTTGAACCAGCACATTCATGGGAAGACCTTAAAGATGCCGTTTTACCTGATGTTTTTATCGTGGATTATGTAAAGGTGTATAAAAAGAAATAGCTGAAAAAGTTTGGCAGTAGAGATGTTGTTTTCATGATAAATTGCTTAACCCTAAAAAAACAGTGGTATTTGCACTTATCAGATTTTTTTTATATTGTAAAGTTATTAGTTAATAATGGCGCTGATCCAAACCTCTATACAAAAGCATTTGGCTGTGCTCTTTTTGCTCCTGTTTTCATTTTTGCAACACCCTAATAATTTTCGGATATAATATTATATATTTCAACTAGCCTATCATCCATTTTAAGTATGTGTTTAGAATCAGGCAATGTATATGTAAGTTGTTACATATTATGAGTCATCTCAGCAGCAAGTTTAAGTGATAAGTTTGATTTCTCCTTGTATAGTACTCTTTCAAGTTCTTTGTAAATAGAGTAGGCTGTAAATGAGATACAGATATGATCTATGCTTTAATCTATGATAGATCGGTCTGGTCCTTAAATCTGTTTTTGACATTCTAAAAGCTTTTTCAATGCGCCAGAGGTTTTTGTAATTTTCTATGCTTTGTTTGTCTTTAAGCTTTGCGTTGGTAAGATATCCTTTCAAGCCATCCCATTGTGTATCCTTTTCAAATTTTTGATAATCTATTTCTACAGATAAATTTCCTTTTAATTTTAGATATTTATTATAACCACGGTTATTTATATTTGCCTTAGTTAGATTCCCCGATTTAATTCTCTTTTCTAATCGCTTCAATCTTCTTTCCCGTGTATGTTTATCTTTTGATGATCTTAACTTCGAATAGGTGATCAATAGTCTGTTCTCACCTTGTTTTTTGATTCGTTTGACTTGACCATCTTTGATTGTATGAAGTGAAATTTGATGCAAGTTTGCTTTCAAGCTGAATTTATTTCTATCAATTACGAGCTGACTCGTTTATTAATCAATGAAAATATTATTACTTATAAAATAGTACATGTTTTAATAACAGCGCAATCTGAAAAGTATTTAAAATTGTAATTTAAAAGTCGGTCATAAAAGTGACCGGCTTTTTATTATACCCAGTTAAGAAAGCAATCCTCTATTTTTATTGGTACGCAGACCCGCCTACTCGTAGAAGGGGTGCGCAAATAGGGTATAAACATACACAGAGAAGAATTGAAGAAGTAGATTAGTGTTTAGATATAACGAAGGTTATTATTTTATTGCTTTTCTGTTGCTTTTAATAACATACCCTGGAGTGATCTGGCACCTTTGTAATTAGGATTGATCATCAAGCAATTATCAATTGCTGAAAGCGCCTTTTTGTATTCCTTATTTAGAGAGTAAGCCCCGGCTAAATTAAAATAAACTTGATCGTCAAATGAATTTATTTTTGTACTTTTCTCAAGATATTTAATTGCTCTGCTTATATTATTTTTAGATAATTCTATTATTCCAATCCACTTAGCTGTAAATGCTGTAGCTTTAACTCTGTCATATTTCTCTAAATAGGGAAGAGCTCTGTCAAACATTTTTCGCTGGAGTAAATTATTAATAACCATATCGTAAAAATCATAGACAAACGGGTATTGGAATATTACGTCATCCATCTCTTTCAGATAATTGTCTACATCGCCTCTCTGCAAATATCTATTTGCTAAATTACGATGGGCTTTTTCCCAAGTAAGTTTATTCTCAAGAACAAAAAGTGCCAGAGAGTCTGAATAATTATGCAGATTTAGTTTTCGTAAGACATTGCTTGGTGAACTCAAATTTTTAACAAAGGGCCAATCATTTTTTAAAATTGTGATTCTATATCTACCGATTGTGGAATCAAGTTTTGTGAAATCATAGTTGGCGCGTACATATAAATCTTGCTGTGCAGAGGTTTGAGCCACCTTGGATGCTGCTGGCAGATAGCTTTCATCCAGCATTTTATCAAAAAATAATTTACCCAGAATTTGATACCCATCTAAAGTCGGGTGAAGATGATCGGTCATAAGATTATTTCCAACAATTCCGTCCTTACTTAAGGCGTTGAATGTTGAATCAGCTTTTACAACTGGATAATTGAATTCATCAGCAAGTTTGTAGATGATTTTATTCATCTCTGAAGGAGCTCTGAACCGCAAAGCATCAAGATCTTTTGCTCTTACGAAAAATTGTAAAGCATCCTTATTATCACCATTTTTAAGAATTTCCTGTCCAAGTTCATACGCTGCATTAGCAGATTCATTTTCAAAACGATCAATCGATATGAATGGGGGCTGATCTTTAAGATTGCAAGTTAAATCGGAAAGGATAACTTTTACATTTGCTTTCTTTGCCATCTTAAGCATGTCTCTTAAATTCCCTTCAAATTGGTTTATACCTACTTTATAAGTGTCGGAATTTATTTCAATTGATTGCTCCTTTGCCATTCTTGACATTAATGTCCCGGTTCGTTTTTCATTGGAAGAAAAAAGTCGGATAACATCTTGAATTACGTCGCGTATCAATTGAATTGTTTTGTAGTGATTTATCGAAAGCATAAAATTTACTAGCCCTCTTGAGTTACCAAGAGTCTCTAAGGAGCCGGCACCAAGTGCTCCATAATATTCATTATGCCCAGCATAGATCAAAAGGATGTCTGGTTTTTGTTCAAGTATGCCTGGAAGCATATCTAAAAGGGAGTAACTGTTGATTGCAGTCATAGCACAATTTATTACTTCAATGGTTTTGTATGGGTATACTAATTCCAATCTCTTACGAATATATTTAGAAAACGATCCATTTGGGCTGAACGGATATCCGGCGGCGCTACTTCCGCCAAGAATGAAAACACGTATTGCCCCGGGTTTCTTCTTAATATCAAAAAGATCTTGTGCAGGATAAGGGATTGATTCGGTCTGATAAAAATATCTGAATGCTATTTCGGTAGTTAACATCATTTTTTGATTATCAACAGTTTCCCACTGATTATATTCTCGCCCGTAGTCAAAATAATCGAGAGTGTATTCCAACAAAAATATCGCAATAAAAGGAATGGCTATTAGAATGAGGTTATAATAAAATGGGTATTTTTTCCTTCCGAGTGATCTACTATAAGTTCTTACCTGCTCAACGGGTACTCTAAGATTTTTAGCTATCCGAGTAGAACTTAACTTACCCTTATATGTTTTAATATAATTCTTTTGCTTATTTGTCAGTGCCATGAAACCTAAACTCCCAGAACAAAAATACAATAAAAATAGTACTAATTCCGCAATACTTGTATATAAAATTTTACATTTGATCATGAATTAAACTAGTCCCGAAAAGCAGAATTCAGAATGACTTTTTTGATATCTTTTTCGCTTTTATTTTTTGAAAGCAATGGAAACTGCTATAAGTTGGTTTGGTATGATTTATGCTATATATTATACGATATAAAGGGGCTTTTATTTAGATATTAAAAAGATATATGATATTTAACATTTTACCGGAGATGAAAAATGAAAAAACTACTACTGTTTTTATTACTAACAACAAGCCTTATTACATTTTCACAAGATTTTCAAGTTTCCAATTCTGGAATTGCATCAGTTGATGTACCGCATTTAGCATTAAATGGTTCTAGGGTGCATCTGGTTTATGGAACGAATTTTAGGTATTATAACTTTGATATTAATGGTCCCACAGCGCCAATTGATAATCCTATTATACCGGTAGATAACTTTGGTCCGAATACAACGGATATTGACGTTGATCCAATGGATCCAAATCATATTGCTATTGCTTATTATGACTTCCACTATGATTATGATTCGGATGTACAGTTTTATGGATGTTATATTACAGAAAGCTTTGACGGGGGTCTGACATTTGATGAACCAACTTTGCTTGATACAGTTGAGTATGGAAATACTATTTCAAACGTTTTGTATAATGTACCTCAAGTAAAATTTTTAACAACTGATGTAGTAAGTGATCCTTATATTTTATGGAAAGTCAATTCAAATAAGCGTGTTACTAATGCACTATACATGAGTACAAGATATGGACACCATGATAGGATGGATGACCCGAATAAAGATGCTGTTGAAATGGCTATAGGTTTTACTGTTGAGGATATGTTTGCTGTCTCGTATGCAATAATGGAAAACGCTCATGTTATGTTTTATCTTAATGGTTCAGGGATTGTGGGACCAGTACTGGTAAAAGATGCCGGTCAAACATTTTTAACTACCGACACTTATTCCAAAGCTTTTCTAAATCATGGTGGAAGATTGGAATACATATATAATGATATTAATCATAGTGCCAGTCTAATGGAATCTTATGATTGGGGTGCTACTTGGATAGATAAGGGAATTGTTGATAATCACAAATATACTTATGTGGCATTTAATAGAATAGAACCTACATACCCTTACTATTTGGAAAGCTATTATGTTAAGTTACTAATAGATGACAGCGGCGATTTAGTATATTCAGTTAGTGAGAATTTGCTTAACTGGCAGTATGGCGGAAAAGTAAATAGCAGTAGTGCACAAGTATCCGGGATGGCTTCTTCCTTTATCGATTTGAAATTGGATGATATAAATAAATTTCTTATTACAACATGGATTGATACACGCACAGGAAACGAAGAAATATTTTATGGAAAAGCATCTCTTCCTGAATTAGTATCTGTTGAGAAAGAGAAAAGTGAACTCCCAACAGAGTTTGTTTTAGAACAAAACTATCCGAATCCATTTAACCCAAGTACTACGATAAATTATTCAATACCGGCAAACGTGAAAGGTGAAACGGCAAATGTGCAACTTATTGTGTACGATATACTTGGTAATGAATTAGCAATCCTTGTGGATAAAAAACAAGCGGCGGGTGAATACTCGGTAACTTTTAATGCTGACAATTTTCCAAGCGGGTTATATCTGTACAAATTACAAGCCGGGGATTTAGTAAATGTTAAAAAGATGATGTTGATTAAATGATTTGCTGATGGTTATTTAAGTAGGAGCATCTTCTTTGCAGACATGAATTGTCCAGCGGATAGTTTATAAATATATATTCCGCTGGGCATTGAAGATGCATCGAATTTAACTTCGTATGTACCTGGCTGCTGCTGTTCGTTTACAAGTGTTGCGACTTCTCGTCCGAGTATGTCGTAAACCTTTAATTGTACTTGTAGAGCGAACTTTAGTTCGCTCATATTTGAGCGAGATAAATCTCGCTCTACAAAAGGTATAGTATATTCTATTGTTGTTGAAGGATTAAACGGATTAGGATAATTCTGATACAGAATAAATTGTTCCGGTTGTATAGTTGGCTCTTCAACACTTACAACGGCATCGGGATAAATCAACCTGAGGTTGTCAAAATAAATACTTCCTTCGTAAGTGTTACCGTGAACTCTATCACTGCCTAAGATCAGAGCAATTTTTCTTATTGTAAGGGGAAAATGAAAAGTGGCATTTTCTGTGAGAGCAATGGGTTTATCAAAGTTTGCATAAAGCGTATCGAAAACATTTGGAGTATCAATTTTCTTATTCATCAAAAGGGCGAATTCTTCATCATTGTAATTTGTTACGATGAATGCTGCAGTATGAGAATAATCATTTCCCAAAATATCCATACTTATATGATCGGGAATTCCATAAATAGGAAAGTCTTTATTCAAGTATGCCCAATTGTTCACTCCATTCTGATAAGTAAAACTATAGTTCAGCATTAGTGAGTTATTGCCAAGAGTTGAATATTCATTAGAAAGTTGAATGTTGCTACTTATAGTATCAATATTCTCTCCGGTTAATGTCCACCGGTCAATGCTCTCAAATGAATCCAACAACCCAATACCGGAACCCAATTCAACTTTTACATCTGCAGTATCGCTCACATTTCGCCATTTCACAATTACTTTTGTTGTTCCTTGTTTTAATCCATAAAAGTTGCCAACCGAATCAATAACACCAATACTATTGTCA
This sequence comes from Chlorobiota bacterium, assembly GCA_013151565.1. Classification (GTDB taxonomy): domain Bacteria; phylum Bacteroidota; class Ignavibacteria; order Ignavibacteriales; family Melioribacteraceae; genus SZUA-22. The sequence goes on along the minus strand of JAADIB010000381.1, from coordinate 1,772 downwards.
GTAGTACTCCATTCAAACATATCATAATCAAAATCAATTTCATATCCATTTAAGTCATAGGATTTCACATTGAAAGAAATTCTTGCGGATGTATCCGTTATACTATAAAAAGGGGATAGTGTTAATTTAACAATTGAATTGATTACAACTAATGCAGAATCTTTCATTCCCTCGTATTCGGCAATAACATAACCGGTATCTGATATAGATGCTGCGGTGAAAAATCCGTCAGAAGAGATACTTCCGATATTTTCAGTTGCTGAATAAATTACATTTGAAGTGTTGATAGGTATCGAATTAAAATTCGCATCAAAACCGTTTGCAGAAAATTTATAAGTGCTGTCACTAAAGACCTTTGCAAATTCTGTATTCAACCTAATTTGTGATAATTCTCCTTTTGGTGCTGTGGATACAACCATTAACGAATTTGCAACGCTTCTTTCTCCTCCGGCATCTGAAGGTGAGTTAGCGATATTACCTCTGACTACCATTGTTGTTGATCCGCCGCCGTCTAGATTAACACCGCGGTAAACTCCAATTCCTACCATAAAATCTGCAAGTTCAGACAGTGACATCCCCTTACTAATTGTCTGCCGTCCATCTACAGTTACAAAGTATAAATAATCCCCATTCTCCGAGAAACCAGCGGCAGTTCGTGGATGTCGGGCAGTTGCAAAACTATTTGAGCCGCCTTCTTCTGCAAAACAATCCAAAGCGCAATTCTCACCATTAGATACGATTTTCGGATAACCGCTGACCAATGTTGCAATCTTTTCCGGACCGCTATTTATTTGATGATAGATTATAAGAGTATCACCGACTTGAATGTTATTATCGATAAATGTTTTAGCTGCTCCGTGTCCCGATAGGATAGCTTCACCTTTTTGAATGATAGAGTTTCCTTGATCGCTGATTTTATTTGTCACAACACATTTTGTTGAATCATTAGCAAACCATCTATCCAAAGGCTGTACGGTAACTTCACTTCCGTATATATTAGTTACTGTTGTATTTCCAAAATAAGAATTGTACAAGATCAGTTGATCGGCATCCCGCGTTTTGTTGATACCATTAATACCCCAATTCCCGTTCTTTGTAATCAGGTTACTTTGAAGGGAAACTCTTTCGATGAAAGGTGTGTAAGTTTGATCAAATCCAATTGCTGACCAATTATCAGGCGGAGTAATTACCTCTCCTTCACGAATCTGCATTCCAACTGGTCTGCCGTTATAGTCGAAAAAATCTGCATTGATGGCTCCCACAACAAAATGAGAATCTTTGTTATACCTTGCCGACATTGAGGATGTCCGCTCTAGATTTGGTATTTTGTCGTTACCTAATACCGATTCAATTTTCAAGTTACTTGACTTAAGATTAATTTTTAATACATTTAAAGTCCACGGTACGTTGGGTTCCTCGATATAAATGTGATGAATACCAGGCCCGACCTCTCGAACAAAAAGTGTATCAAATTGGCTTTGTCCAAATAAATCAAATATATTAATGAGTAAAATGGAAATTAGTAAAACTATTCTTTGAGTTTTGTTATTTTTATTCATTACGATGATCCGAAACCATTTACTAAAAGAATAAAATAAATTACTAAATTTATTATGCATAAGAAATAATTTTTTAAGGATAGAGCTATATGTTTTTACGTCAGTCTGATAAATCGGCGATCATTTGGAAAGACGAGGTTATCTCATACAACCAGTTTCTGCTTAATATAACCAAATATACAATTTTGTTTGACTAGGCAAATACAAGTAAAA